>CAZWJY010000005.1:0-22208 GCA_964634335.1 uncultured bacterium | reverse complement strand
GTAAAAGGGTTGACATTTACCCTTCTTTCCATTATAGTTAAAAATGGAGATTATAAAATCTTTGACCGTTCCTAACGACAGGAAGATTCTCCTTATAGTATTGGATGGGTTAGGAGGTCTTCCAAAAGATGGGAAGACTGAATTAGAGACAGCCAGAACACCAAACTTAGATAATCTGACGAAAAGGAGTACCCTCGGCTTAACAATCCCTGTGAGTTATGGTATAACCCCGGGCAGTGTACCAGGTCATCTCGCCCTCTTTGGCTATGACCCCATAAAATATCCTGTAGGGAGAGGAGTGATAGAGGCTTTAGGAGTAGGACTCTCTATCCATCCTGAAGACCTCTGCATCAGAGGAAACTTTGCTACTATTAAGAATGGAATAATCATAGACCGTAGGGCAGGGAGAATCCCTACGGAAGAGAATAGGAGACTTTGTGAACTCCTCCAGTCTAATATAAGGAGAATCTCCAATACTAAGATAATCATCCATCCCAGTGAAGGGCATAGGTTTGCCATAGTAATGAGAGGTCAAGGTCTATCCCCTGAGATATCAGAATCTGACCCATTAAGAAATGGTGAAGCGCCCAGGGAGATAAAGCCCTTAAAAGACCAGGCAAAGAGGACAGCAGAGATAGTAAGGGAACTGGAGGAGAGAGCTTTAGAACTTTTAAGAACCGAAAAGAGAGCGAATTATATCCTCTTGAGAGGATATTCAAAGTTCCCCTCCTTAGAACCGATGTCTACCCGTTATAGAATAGACCCTGCCTGTATCGCTATCTATCCCTGTTATAGAGGTATAGGGAAACTGGTAGGAATGGAGATTCTTCAGGCGAATACTTGGGAGGAAGAGATAGAAGCACTGAAATCCTCCTTTAATGACTTCGATTTCTTCTATCTCCATTTTAAGGAGACGGATACAAAAGGAGAGGATGGGGATTTTGAAGGCAAGGTAGAACTTATAGAAAAATTTGATAGACTGTTAGAAGAGATACTTAAAATCAAATTTAATGTGATAGCCATAGGTTCTGACCACTCCACCCCTGCTCTTTTAAAAAGTCATTCCTGGCATCCATCACCCTTCCTCTTATACTCTGAGTATGTGAGGAGTGATGGGATAGAGAAGTTTGGAGAGAGGAGTTGTAGAAAGGGAGGGTTGGGAGTATTCCCAGCTATCCAGGTGATGCCTCTACTCTTAGCCCATTCCCTGAAACTGAAGAAGTTTGGTGCATAATGAGACCAAAGCGTGCCCTTATCTCTGTATGGGATAAGCGAGGGATTGTAGAACTCTCTAAGACCTTTAAAAACCTCGGGATAGAGATTATAGCCACCCCCGGGACCCATAGATTTCTTAAGTCAAAGGGGGTCTTATCAAAAGAGGTCTCGGAATATACAGGTCAACCCCCTTTATCCCATCAGAGGGTAAAGACTCTTCACCCAAAGATATTTGCAGGTATCCTCTCTCTCAGGGATGAGGGGATTGAGCCTATAGATATTGTTGTATGCAACCTCTACCCATTTCTTGAGGGGGTTAGGTCTAATAAGAGGGAGGAAGAACTTATAGAACTGATAGATATCGGAGGGGTCTCCCTTTTGAGGGCAGGGGCAAAGAACTACAGGTATGTGGCAGTCCTCTCTGACCCTGATGATTACCAGGAATTTTTGGAGGAGTTGAGAGAGGGAGAGATATCAGAACCTACCTTAAGGAGATTGGCTGTAAAGGCATGGGAGATAGTTGCCCATTATGATACCCTGATTTTTGCTTATTTCAACAAGAACCCCTTTCCTTCTCATCTCACTACCACCTATATAAAATCCTTAGACCTCAGATACGGTGAGAATCCTCACCAGAAAGCTGCCCTCTACCTCTCTCCTCTTCTCGGTCTTCCCATAGAGAAACTCTGGGGTAAGGAACTCTCTTATAATAATCTTAGAGATATTGAAGCAGTGATAGAGGGGGTAATGGAATTCTCAGAACCTGCCTCAGTTATTGTTAAACATACTACTCCCTGTGGGGTAGGAAAAGGGAAGGACCTTAAAGAGGCTTATAAGAATGCTTATGAGACTGATACAAAATCCCCTTTTGGAGGGGTTGTGGGCTTTAATAAAAGGCTTGACCCTCAAACCGCTGAATTACTCTCCCAGATATTCTTGGAAGTGGTGGCAGCTCCTGATTTTGACCCTCAATCCCTATCCATCCTTAAAAGGAAAAAGAACCTTAGGGTTATTAAGTTTAAAAGAGGAACTGAAAAGAGGGAACTCCACTCTGTCCTGGGAGGGTTACTGTATCAGGAGAAGGATATCATTGATGAGAACCCATCCAGATGGGAGGTTGTGACTGATAGGAGACCAAGTCCAGAGGAGAGAGAGGCATTAGAGTTTGCCTGGAAGGTTGTAAAGCACACAAAATCAAATTCTGTTGTCCTGGCAAAGCCGAATAGAACCATAGGTATTGGACAGGGTCAGACATCAAGGGTGGCGGCAGTAGAGATAGCCATAAGGAATGGTCAAGGAAGAACAGAAGGTGCTGTCCTTGCCTCTGATGGCTTCTTCCCTTTTAGAGACTCCATAGACCTCTCAGCAACTGCAGGGATAACCGCAGTGGTCCAGCCAGGAGGTTCTATTAGAGATAAGGAAGTAATAGATGCTTGCAATGAGTATAATATTGCAATGTGCTTTACAAAGGTGCGCCACTTCAGACATTGAAATGAAACCCTCCTTAAATAAATTGAGGCTTATCAATCTACACCTCTCAGAGCAGGAACAGAAGACTGCAGAGAAGATACCAGGAGAAGTGACCCTACAGTTGATTGAGAACCATCTTCCAAAGATTCGGGCTGCCCGTAGAGCTCTCAGAAAGTTGAGGAGGACTGAATATGAACTGGTATATAAAAGGGTAGAGCTCGGGGTTCTTTATGATACTGCCCGAAGTGATATATGGAAATTACTCTATAGTGAAGACCCAAAAGAGAGGGTCGATACTATTGAGGAGTTTCGTCAAAGACTTAAGGATATTAACCTCTCTGAACTCAAGAGGAGACTTATCCGCCATCTCATTGATACAGGTGGATTTGAATATGAGAAGACAACCCAACTCTTTGCTAAAGTAGAGACCCTGAATTCTCTCAGAAGAGTCTTGCTCCGTGCCTTACAGGGGACTGAAGTAGAGACCTGGGAGAGAAATAGATTCAGGTGTCAGAAAGTTATTGAGACCTGGGAGATGGAACAGGAGAGATTTGCTGAGAATTGCTGGAATGCTAAACTGAAATATGAGAAGCAAAGCCGGGAGGAACGGGAGAGTCTCTGGTCTGACCCCCTTTTAGACCCATATCGGAAGAGTTTGACTCCTCAAAGACTCCACACTTATATTAAACTCCTCTACCCACGACTCTATAATGAGGAGATGATAAGAGAATTGCGTAAGCCGTTGGTGATTTTAATCAATGGCACTTCAGGGACAGGTAAGTCTACCATTGCTGAAGGGTTGGCTAAAAGACTCGGTATCCCAAGAATTTACTCTACCGATTCTCTTCGTCAGGTACTAAGAGATATCTATTCTGAAAAAGATGTTCCCTTCCTCTATGTCTCCTCTTATGAGGGTCCTAAGGGGAAGGAATTGGAGCATTTCTATTCTCAGGCTCTGTTCACTTCTAAAGCGATTCTCAGTGTTCTAAATAGAATTCAACGAGAAAATACCAGTGTCATTATTGAAGGGGTTCACCTCATCCCAGGATTGATCCCTGAGGAGTTCTTTGATAGACTCAACATCGTGCAGATTGTTGTAGTCATTGAAGATGAAAAAGTCCACCGTAGTCGATTTGAGAGGAGAGGAATTAGAGCTCTAAGTAGAAAGGCAGAAAAGTATCTGAACCACCTCTCTACTATCTATCTGCTCAATAAACATCTCCGAAAGGTAGGAATGGAGAACCCGGATATTGGAAGAAAAGGGGTAATCAACAATGTGGGAGACCCTGAAACAATCATATCCAATCTGGTGGAAAGGATTAAAAGACCTTATATCAATAAAGGAATCCCTTACTTTGACCCCATTCGAATTGAAGTGGAGAAAAACCTTGCGACCTGGAATAAGAAGACCTCTGCTTGAAACACTTGACCATAGGTTAAAACCATTGGTGCTAATAGATGAAGGGAGAATTAGAGAAGATGACTCCGTAGTCTTCTGCTTCACCAGAAGCGAAAGGGAAGTTGAGATTGTAGAGGTTTTTATTAAAAGAGGGCTGAGAGTTAAGTTGATAACTATGACTGAGTATGACGAGAGGTTTAGAGATAAGGTAGAGGTTGCCTTCCCATCAATGAGAATTGAGAATACATTAAGTGAGATAATAAGCAGGTGCGGGTTTAAACAGGTAAAGATTACCGAATCCGAAAAAGAGGTCCATCTGACCAAATTCTATAACGGTATGAGGGAAAGACCTTTTAAAGGAGAGAGGCGAATCATCATCCCCTCACCCAGGGTAGAGAGTTTTGACCAGAAGCCAGAGATGAACATAGAGGCTGTCACCAAAGCCACTCTCAAGGAGATTCAAGATAAGACCAATAGATATATCCTCATCAATTTCCCAAATGTTGATGTTGTTGGGCATTGCGGAAGGGATGATGCAAGCATACTCGCAATAGAGTCTGTAGACAACCACTTAGGGATGGTGGTTGAAAAGGCAAAGAGAAGAGGGATGGTAGTTATTGTCACTGCTGACCATGGTTCGGTAGAGTATTCTAAAGACCTTCATCATACTACAAATCCTGTTCCCTTCATTATAATCTCTGATTCCCGACTCAGGTTAAGAGAAGGGGGAGAGCTTGCAGATATCGCTCCTACTCAGCTCCAGATTTTAGGATTGGAAAAGCCCAAGGAGATGAGTGGGAGGAGCCTGTTTGAAGGTTCTTCTATCCAAGGGGATAGAATCTTGACTGTAATCCTTGATGGCTGGGGTATAAGAGAAGAAACAGAAGATAACCTTATTGCCAGAGCCAATACCCCTGTTATGGATTTCTTAAAAAAGAATTACTCCTATACTACACTCAAGGCTTCAGGGGAGGTTGTAGGTCTGCTTCCAGAAAGACCTGGTAATTCAGAAGCAGGACACCTCACGATTGGCACTGGAAGAAGGGTTCTGTCTCTTGATTTAAGGATAAAGCAGGCTATTGAAGAAGGGAGATTCTGGAAGAACCGAGCATTGCTTTCCGCAATTGAGAATGTAAAGAAGAAAAACTCTTCTCTCCATATCCTGGGGATGATTTCTGATGAAAGTTCCCATGGGACCATTGAGCATATCACAGCTCTCTTAAAATTGGCTAAGAGGGAGAATGTAAAAAGGGTCTATATCCACGGGGTCCTGGATAGACCAGGTAGAATCCCAGCCATAGACCTTATAAAAGATGTGGAGGCAAAGATTTCTGAGATAGGTAAAGGAGAATTTGGGTTGGCAACCTTGATGGGCAGGGATATCGCTCTTGATAGAAGCAAGAGATACGAAAGAGTAGAAATGGCTTATAATGCATTGGTCTTCAATAGAGTCTACCTTTCTTGACTTTAACGGTTTTTTTGGTAATTTTATAAGGTGAGGGAATATAAAATCCTCAGGAGAAGGATGATGGAGGAGATGGTCTCAAGAGGAGTGAGAGATAGAAGAGTCCTCAAAGCTATGCTTAAAGTCCCAAGGCATCTATTTGTGGATAAGGCATTCTATCACAAGGCTTACGACAATTACCCACTACCCATTGGTCAGGGGCAGACCATCTCTCAACCCTATATAGTCGCAACTATGACAGAGAAGCTTATGGTCTGTTCCAAGGATAGGATACTGGAGATAGGAACAGGTTCTGGATATCAGACAGCTATTCTTGCGGAACTCGCCTCCTCAGTCTATACTGTGGAGAGAGTTAAGGAACTCTCTCTCCAGGCTCAGGAGAGGTTAAAATCCTTAGGTTATGATAATGTCTTTTTCAAGATTGGTGATGGGAGCATAGGATGGG
Source organism: uncultured bacterium (assembly GCA_964634335.1). GTDB lineage: Bacteria > Hydrothermota > Tepidihabitantia > CAYHGV01 > CAZWJY01 > CAZWJY01. The sequence continues at coordinate 16,214 of CAZWJY010000005.1, read as the reverse complement.
CAGAGTATGCACCCTATGATGGGATAATAGTGACCGCATCTACCGAAAATATCCCCCCTCTCCTATTAGAACAGCTCTCAGAAAGGGGGAGGATGGTTATACCCCTCCATAATTCTCTACTACTGGTGAGGAAGAGAAGGGGGAGGATAATCTCCCAGAAGATTCTGGATTGCAAGTTTGTTCCTCTAATAGAAGACTCGGGGAGTGGCGCAGTGGTTAGCGCACCTGGTTCGGGACCAGGGGGTCGCTGGTTCAAATCCAGTCTCCCCGATGGAGAACGAGAGTGAGTGATAAGAAGGTAAAGGTTGTCCCATTAATCTCTCAAAGAGAGATAAATAAGAAGGTTAAAGAGCTGGCAGATAGGATTTCTAAGGATTATAAGGGGGAGATTCTTGTGATAGGGATTCTTAAAGGTGCATGGGTATTTATGGCTGACCTGGTGAGAAGGTTGAGAATCCCTGTTAGATGCGACTTCCTTACCCTATCAAGCTATGGCTCCTCTACCCAGACCTCTGGGGTGGTAAAGATTGTATCAGACCTCACTATCTCGATTAAGGGGAGAGATGTTCTCATTGTGGAAGATATTGTGGATACAGGAATAACCCTCAATTATATCAAGGAGCTTTTAAGACTTAGAGAACCCTCATCTTTAAAGATATGTGCTCTCTTGGATAAACCTGCCCGCCATCGCACAGAGATAGAGATAGACTACTTAGGTTTCACTGTCCCTGATAAATTTGTTGTGGGTTATGGGATAGACTATGATGAGAGATTCCGCAACCTCCCCTATATAGGGTATATTGAATTTGATTAAACAACTGAAGGATAGAATTGTAGTGGCAAGGGGTGAGGGGAAAGGGACACTCCTCTTAAAAAATGCGAGGGTTGTAAATCTATTCTCTTCTGAGGTCTATTTAACAGATGTGGTGGTATATAAAGAATGGATTGCAGGGATTGGGAAGGGTTATAGAGCCTCAGAGATAATTGATATCAAGGGGAAGTTCCTACTCCCTGGATTTATTGATGGACACATCCACTTAGAGAGTTCTCTTCTAACCCCTTCCCAGTTTGCAAGGGCTGTGCTCCCTCATGGAACAACTACTGTGGTGATCGACCCTCATGAGATTGCCAATGTGCTTGGGGTTAAAGGGGTAGAGTATATGCTCAAGGCTACAGAAGGTCTCCCTTTGGATGTCTATATAATGGCTCCTTCCTGTGTCCCTGCTTCATCCTTAGAGACACCAGGGGCTATAATTACCCCTCACGATATTGCTTCTCTATTAAGGATGGATAGGGTTATAGGGCTTGGAGAGGTGATGGACTTTCTTGGGGTTATTAGTAATAGAGAGGAACTCTTAGAGAAGATTACCCTTGCAAAAATCATAGATGGACACTCACCAGGGCTTTCAGGAAAAGACCTTATGGCTTATATAACCCCAGGAATCTACTCTGACCATGAGTGCATAAAAAGAGAGGAGGCAGAGGAGAAACTGAGAGCTGGAATGAGGATAATGATTAGAGAGGGTTCAGCAGCAAAGAACCTCTCCTCTCTTATAGGATTGGTGAACTGGAGGAATTACAGGAGGTTCCTTCTGGTGAGCGATGATAGAAACCCAGAGGATCTATGGGAGAAGGGGCATATGGATTATATCCTCCAAAAAGCTGTATCCTTAGGTCTTGACCCTATCCAGGGGATAGCTATGGCGAGTCTCAACCCCTCAGAGTATTTTGGTCTTAAAGAGAGAGGTGCTATAGCACCTGGATACAGGGCTGATATGGTAGTTGTAGAGGATTTGAAAGGGTTTAATGTAGAAATGGTCTTCAAGAATGGAAGGCTCATTCCAGAAGATGAAGGGTTTACTGAGCATAAGGAGCCTTATCTCTACGATACAGTAAGGGTAGCACCCCTGTCTATCGAACAGCTAAAAATCCCAAAAAGGGAGGGTAGGATAAGGGTGATAGAGGTCGTTCCAGGTCAAATAATTACCAAGGATATAAAAGAGAGACCAAAGGTAGAGAAGGGTTATGTGGTAGCTGATCCAGAAAGGGATATCCTAAAACTCTCTGTGATAGAACGACACCACCGGGCAGGAACCCTTGGGCTCGGTTTTGTAAAAGGGTTTGGACTTAAAAGGGGGGCATTGGGTTCTTCCATAGCCCATGACTCCCATAATATCATAATCGTAAGTTGCTCTGATAAGGAGATGATGCTTGCCTTAGATAGAATAATAGAGATGGGAGGAGGACTGGTAGTGGTAGGAGGAGAGGATATCCTTTCAGAACTTCCTCTCCCTATTGCTGGACTTATTTCAGATATGGCTGTCCAATCAGTATCTCAAAAGTTAAAAGAGTTGAAGGAGAAGGCTAAACTACTCGGTTGTCGGCTTGATGACCCCTTCCTTACCCTCTCCTTCTTAGCCCTTCCAGTGATTCCTGAATTGAAACTGACCGATAAGGGGCTTGTGGATGTGAAAAAGGGAGAGATTGTATCCCTATGGGCTTAGTCTATATTGGGGTTGTGGGGGGCACGAACTGCTCTAAAGAGACAGAGGAGCTCGCCTTTCAGGTAGGTTATGAGATTGGTAAAAGAGGGGCTATCTTGGTATGCGGTGGTCTGGGAGGAGTAATGGAAGCTGCTTGCAGAGGAGCAAAGAAGGCAGGAGGGGTGACCCTGGGAATTCTTCCAGGGATAGATAGAGAGAAGGCAAATAGATGGGTGGATATAGCTATACCTACTGGACTATCTATAGTAAGGAACTTTCTAATAGTTAGAACATCTGACGCAATAATCGCCCTTCCTGGAAGATTTGGCACCTTATCAGAGATAGCTATTGCCTTGAACCTTAAGAAACCTGTGGTAGGACTCTCCACCTGGGAAATAGAAGGACCTATAATTAGGGTAGAGAGTCCGAAGGAGGCAGTAGAAAAGGCGTTCAATATCGTTCAGCAATCAAGTAGAGAAGATTCAAGATAGTCTCTAATCATACTACCCACCAACCCGGAATGAAATTGATGCTCTTCTCTTTTCTATATTCTCCAGGATAGACAACATAGCCTTCCTCTACCCTGTATCTCTTCATAAAAGAATAGAGAGACTTTGTAGGTCTTCCATCCAAGTTTGCTTCTAAAGGTATGAGCTTATCCTCTCTCTCTATTATAAAATCTACTTCTGCCTTTGTCTGAGTCCTCCAGAAGTAAAGATTCTCCATTCTTCCTCTCTTCTTTAGTAGACCACCTAAAACAGCATTCTCAAATAGTCTACCCTTATCTACTCTATCCCTCAAGGGTTTAAAATCTCCTACCAGATAATTCCTTAACCCGTTGTCTAAAAGATATGCCTTTGGATTCTTTACTATCTCCTTTTTAGGATTTGTGTAAAAAGGGGGAAGCAGATAGAGGATAAAAGTATCTTCTAACATCTTGAGATACTTTGCGACTGTAATCCTGGAAATCCCTATATCCTGGGCGACATTAAAAATGTTCAGGAGGTTTCCAATTTGCACCCCTAAGAGTTTTACCAGTTTGTTATATTTTGTTATATCTTCTATCTTAAACAGGTTTCTAACATCCTTATAGATGTAAGCATTAACAATCTCTTCAATATACCTTATTCTCTTCTCTGCTTCTATCTCCAAGGCAACTCGTGGATAACCTCCAAAGATGAGGTATTCGTCAAGATAGGCTGAGTATTTTTCTGTAAAGAATCTTGTCTTATCCTCTCCATTAAAAGTGAAGGGGTCTTCAGGCAAGATTTGGGCAAGGCGGTCTTCTCCCTTAAAATACAAGAACTCTCTAAAATCGAGAGGATAGAGAATAAACAGAAGTTTCCTTCCTGCAAGGCTGTCCTTAAATTTCTGCCTTATCCCTAAGGTGGATGAGCCTGTAAGGATGAGTTTTACTTCTTGTGAATGATAGTCTACCATAATCTTTATAAACTTAGCCGGGTCTTTCATATACTGCACCTCATCTATGAATACTATTGCCTTCTTTTCCTTTCCTGAGGCTTTAAGATAGGAGAGAAAATATTCTGCTCCCTCCTCTACTATTGAGAGATCCCTTTCCCTCTCTAAATCAAAATAGAGAACCTCCCCTTTCAGCCTCTCCATAATCAATTTCAAAAGAGAGGTTTTTCCTACCTGTCGGGCTCCAAGAATCATTAAAGCCTCTTTCCCATCCAGATAGTCCATTACCTCTACCCGAAGTCTCCTATCATAAAGCCCTTTCTCCATACCTATAGAATACCCGATTCTAAGGATTTGTCAACAGTAGTTATCAAATAACCTGGGTTATTTGTAAAGAGTCCTATACAAATTCTGGGGTAATGGTCATAGTCTATTGTTCGATAAAAAGGCGAGTAATTCGCAATGAGTATTAAATAAATGTGGGTAAGTTTTAAGGGTCTGTGTCTTGACTTATTAAAAGAGTTGGGTAAAATTTTTTATGGATATCCAAGAGGTATCTGGGTATGAAGGGAGAGAAGTTATCCTCAAGGGTTGGGTCTATAATAAACGTTCCTCAGGTGGTATCAGTTTCTTACTTGTAAGGGATGGAACAGGTTTCCTTCAGGTAGTCTTTATAGAAAAGGAGACAGACCCGGAGACCTTTAAGCTCTCTGAAAGGGTTAGCCAGGAGTCCTCAGTAGAGGTAAGAGGGGTAGTGCGCAGGGAGAAGAGGGCACCTGGGGGCTATGAGTTAAGAGGGAAAGGGTTGAGGGTAATCTCTCCTGCCCAAGACTATCCCATAACCCCGAAGTCCCATGGTATAGACTTCCTTATGAAGCATAGGCATCTATGGCTACGCTCCAAAAGACCCTTCGCCACTCTTAGAATAAGGGATGAGGTAATGAGAGCTTGTAGAGATTTTATGGCTTTAAAGGGTTTTACCCTTATAGATGCCCCTATCTTCACTCCCACAGCCTGTGAAGGGACCACCACCTTATTTAATGTAAACTACTTCCATACAAAGGCTTACCTCTCCCAGTCTGGACAACTCTATATGGAACCTGCTGCAGCTGCTTTTGGAAAGGTCTACTGTCTCGGTCCTACCTTCAGGGCAGAGAAGTCAAAGACAAGGAGACACCTTATAGAGTTTTGGCAGATTGAGCCAGAGGCTGCCTTTATGGATATGGATGGGGCGATAAGACTTGCTGAGGAGTTAATATCTTTTATCATAGAGAGGGTTCTAAAGAATAGGTATAAGGAGCTGGAAATATTAGAGAGGGATACTAAGAGACTGGAAGGGGTTAGCCCCCCCTTTCCTAAGATCACCTATAAGGAAGCTATTGAGATATTAAACAGGGAAGGGAATCCTATAAAGTATGGAGAGGACTTTGGAGGAGATGAGGAGACTATCCTATCCTCCCAGTTTGATAAGCCCTTAGTGATTCATCACTATCCAAGGGAGATAAAACCCTTTTATATGAAGGAAGACCCGAGTAATCCATCCCTTGTATTGAACTTTGACATCCTTGCCCCTGAAGGATATGGCGAGATTGTGGGAGGGAGTCAAAGGGAGGATGATATTGAGAGGCTTGAGAAGAGAATAGAGGAGGAGAACCTTCCAAAAGAGTCCTTAGAGTGGTATCTTGATGTGCGCAGATATGGAAGCTTTCCCCATTCTGGATTTGGACTCGGTATTGAGAGAACCATAGCCTGGATATGTAGGCTCTCCCATGTAAGAGAGGCTATACCTTATCCCAGGTTACTGGACAGGGTCTATCCATAATGGTTAGGCTTGACATACCCATATTTTTGGCTAAATTTTTTAAAAATGAGAAGAAGGTACTGGCTCGTATTACTGGATAGCCTATTTATAGCCCTATCCAGTTTTGGGGCATTTCTCTTAAGATTTGAGGGGCATATACCTCCCAGTTATTTAAGAATGTTTACCACATTCCTCATCCCTATAATTATTACCAGACTTGTCATCTTCTATTTTTTTGGACTCTATAGGGCGCTCTTAGAGTATGCAAGCATAGATGAACTCCTATCCATTCTAAAGGCAGTTACTTTAAGTAGTATCCTTATAGCTACCTTCCTTCTCCTTGAAAGGATTGGCTATCCAAGGAGTGTTATATTCTTAGACTGGCTCTTAGCCTTATTCTTCATAGGTGGGAGCAGAGTAGTCTGGAGATTAATCAGGGAGAAGATCCTTACCAAGATAAAGGGGGTGAGGAGTTATCGAAGGGTAAAGAGGGTTCTAATTGTAGGGGCAGGGGATGCCGGAGAGTCCCTCTTGAGAGAGATATTAAAATTCCCTCACCTCCATTACAGACCCATCGGCTTTATAGATGATAACCCCCAGAAGTTGGGTCTGAGAATCCATGGAGTTCCTATCCTGGGGAATAGGAAAGATATCCCCTGGGTAATAAAGGAAAAAGAGATAGATGAGGTGCTCCTGGCTATACCCTCTGCCCCTGGTTCAGTGACAAGGGAGATAATTGAAGAGGTAAAAAAGAGCGGTTCTGGTGTCTCTGTAAAGACTCTGCCCAGCATCTATGAATTGATTGATGGTCGGGTGAGTGTGAATCAGATAAGAGAGGTTATGGTAGAGGACCTTCTGCGTCGAGAGCCAGCAGAAATCAATACAGAGGAGATAAGGTCTTATCTCTTCAAGAAGAGGATTCTCATTACAGGAGCAGGGGGCTCTATTGGTTCAGAACTCTCCCGGCAGGTCTCAAGGTTCTCCCCTAAGCTCCTCATCCTATTAGGGCAGGGAGAGAACAGCATATATGAGATTGACAGAGAGATTGGAGAGTGGATGCCCAAGTCCTCCTTCATATCAATAATCGCTGATGTTAAGGATAAGGAGAGGATGGAGATGGTATTCTCCCAGTATCGTCCAGAGGTCATTTTTCATACAGCTGCTTATAAACATGTTCCTCTGATGGAGTTTAATGTTTCGTCTGCTATAATGAATAATATATTAGGGACACAGGTATTGATAGAGTTAGCAAAACGCTATCATACCGATAGGTTTGTCTTCATCTCTACGGATAAGGCTGTTGAGCCTATCAGTGTAATGGGGGCTACAAAGAGAATAGCAGAACTCCTCCTCCAGTTGGAAGCTTCTGTTAACTCTCACCCAAAATTTACTATTGTGAGATTCGGGAATGTCTTGGATAGTAGGGGGAGTGTAGTGCCCCTTTTTAAATATCAGATTGCTCAGGGTGGACCAGTAACCATTACCCATCCTGAAGCAGAGAGATTCTTTATGACTATCCCTGAGGCTGTTCAGCTTGTAATTCAGGCAGGGGGGATGGGTAATGGAGGAGAGGTCTTTGTCCTTGATATGGGAGAACCCATAAAGATTGTGGACTTAGCCAGAGATCTGATAAGACTCTTAGGATTTGAGCCGGATAAAGAGATACCTATTAAATTTATCGGTTTGAGACCTGGGGAGAAACTGAAGGAGAAGCTCATTGCAGATACAGAGACTGTGGAACCCACCCAGTATAAAAAGATATGGAAAGTCATCCCCCATAATTCCTTAGATAGGCGTAAATTCCTTAAAGGGATAAAAGAGCTTAGTGATTTAACTGCCCATAATGATAAGGATAAATTGATTGAGAAGATGAAGGAATTATTGAGTGAATATCACCCTGCATAATTAGGTATGTTTCACTTTATATAATCTTAGGGGTTGAGTTTTACCTTCAACCGTAACTTCTGGAATAGGTTCTGCCTCAAACTTCTCTCTGATAGTTTGGTATATCTCTTGGGAGATTATAATCTCACCCGGTTTCGCCAGTTTCTGAATTCTTGAAGCGAGGTTGACACAATCTCCTATTACTGTGTAATCCAATCTCTCTGGCGAACCTATATTACCTACCACAGCCTCCCCGGAATGTATACCTATCCCTACCCCAATCTCCTCCTTTCCTTCCTCTCTCCTCTCTCTATTCAATCCCTGTATAGCCGATTGAATATCTAAGGATGCCCTTACAGCCCTCTCAGGGTCATCAGGGTGGCTCACAGGAGCACCAAAGACTGCCATAAGGCAATCCCCAATATATTTATCTACAGTCCCATCATATCCAAAGATAATCTTTGTCAGCTTCGTAAAATAGGAGTTTAATAATTCCACTACCTCTTCTGGTTTAAACCTCTCTGAGAGTGGTAGGAAGCCTCTAATATCAGCAAAGAGGACCACAACCCTTCTCCGTTCACCTTTAAGAGAGAGGGAGTATCTATTTGGGTCTTTGAAGATCTCATAGGCTACTTGAGGGGAGACATACCTCTTGAAGGCATCTTTTATAAGTTCTCTTTCTAAAAGTCCCTGAGCCATTTTATTAAAGGCTATAATAAGGTCCCCTATCTCATCCTTTGACCTCACCTTTATCCTCTGACGGAAGTTTCCCCTCCCTATCTCAAGGGCTCCTCTCACCAACCTCCTTATGGGTTGGACTATGAGATGGGTTAGGGGGAGAGCACCAAAGATTCCTATTACTATCCCTATTGCTGTAATTAAAAGGATGATAGTTTGAATCTTCACTGTTGCCTGTTTAAGACTACTTAAGTCCATCCTAAGATAAGCTCTCCCTATCTTCTCCTTTCCAAAATAGATTGGGGAAGAGACTTCATAAATCTCCCTACCCTTCTGAAGGTGAAGGGTATAAGCCAAGAATCCCTCCCCTTTTTCTAAAGGGAGATACTTCTTTCTCCATCTCGACTCATCATAGACTATCTCTCCCTTTTCATTCACCTCTGGTGGAGGCATAACAATTCTGTTCTCTTTATTCACCACAAAGGCATTGATAATACCCTTCTGTTTCACTACTCCCTTTAAGAGTTCACCAAGAGAGATATAGTCTATGGGTGAGCGGGAGAGCGGTTCTTCTGCAGTTGTAGCCAGATTATGGACAAGGATATTGCCCCTCAACTTTATCTCTTCTAAGAAATACTTCTTCATCTGATGGGATATTATGAAACCTGTAGTTCCCATAACAAGGAGGATGAGGGAAAGGATAAGAAAGATCAACTTTACTCTTATACTTATCCTCATAAGAGAATTTAGCCCTTTTTAGAAGAGTGTCAAGAGATGGAAGGGGTATTCAGTATACAAAGCAGAGGACCTCGCCACCTACCCTCTTCTTCCTTGCCTCTCTATCTGTAAGGATTCCCTTAGGGGTAGAGAGGATAGCTATACCTAACCCTCCCTTAACCTTAGGGATCTCCTTTACCCCTACATAGTATCTCTTAGAAGGCTTGGAGACTCTTTGAATTTCATAGATGACAGGTTTACCCTCTTCTGTATATTTCAGTTGAATATTAAGGGTTCTCCCCTTTACTTCAAAGTTATTTATATAACCCTCTTCCATAAGTACCCTTGCAATCTCAAACTTGATTTTAGAATAGGGGACATCCACATTTGTATGCTTAGCCATAATTCCATTACGAATTCTTGTGAGCATATCTGCTATCGGGTCCATCCCTCCTCCTACCAGGTTGCCTTTCTTACCCCAGGGATTTCTCCTTTTAGGGCAAGTTCTCTAAAGCAGAGTCTGCAGAGTCCGAATTTCCGGTAATAGGCTCTGGCTCTAAAGCATCTCTGGCATCTATTATGCTTTCTTGTCTTAAACTTTGGTTCTCTTTGAGACTTGATTATTAAAGCTCTCCTTGCCATTATCCTCCTCTCCTAAAAGGTAGACCCAATTCCTTTAAAAGAGCCTTTGCCTCATCGTCATGTTTAGCTGTGGTAAGGATGGTAATATCCATACCAAAGACCTTCTTCACCTTAGAGGGGTCAACTTCAGGGAATATGATGTGTTCTGATATTCCCAAGGTATAGCCGCCTCTCCCATCAAAGGAGTCGGTTTTGAAACCCCTAAAGTCCCTGATTCTGGGGGCTGCAAAGTTAAAGAATCTATCCAGGAATTCATACATCCTATCTCCTCTGAGGGTAACCTTTGCTCCTATAGGCATCCCCTTTCGTAGATGGAACGCAGATATGGACCTCCTCGCCCTGGTTATTACAGGTCTCTGTCCGGTAATAAGAGCCAAATCTCGGGATACCTCCTCTAAGATTTTTGGGTCAGATACAGCCTCTCCTACCCCCACATTTACCACTACCTTTTCTACTTTTGGAACCTGATGGGGGTTCTTATAACCAAACTTCTTCATCAACTTCTTCTTTATCTGCTTCTCATATAACTCCCTAAGCCTTGACATCAGTCTAATTCCTCCTCACATAGTTTACATACCCTCCTTCTCTTCCCTTCTATCTTCCTCATCTTTATCTTGGTAGGTCTTGCACACTTAGGGCATATGAGTCTTACATTGGAGATATGGATAGGAGCAGGAATATCTATAATTCCTCCTGGCTGTTGAGCGCTCCTCGTTCTTGTATGTTTCTTCTTAAAATTTAGACCGTCTATCACCACCTTATTCTTCTTCCTTATAACCCTTAGCACCTTCCCTTGCCTTCCCTTTTCTACACCTGTAATCACCTCCACCAGGTCTCCCTTTTTTATATTCATCAGACGACCTCGCTGGCTAAGGATATTATCTTGGTAAAACCCTTCTCTCTCAATTCTCTTGCTACAGGACCGAAGACTCTGGTCCCTCTTGGTTCTCTCTGTTCATCTATAAGCACACATGCATTATCATCAAATCTTATATAAGAGCCATCTTTTCTTCTGTATTCCTTTTTCGTTCTCACCACCACTGCCCTTGCCTTATCGCCAGACTTTATAGATGAGTGGGGGATGGCATCCTTTATACTAATCACTACTATATCCCCAATATACCCAAATCTTCGCTTAGACCCTCCAAGGACTTTAATCACCATTGCTTTCTTTGCACCTGTATTGTCTGCCACTGAAAGTCTTGAATATTCTTGAATCATCTCTCAAGTCTCTCTATTACCCTCCACCGCTTCAGTTTTGATAAGGGTCTGGTCTCTTCTATCCTTACCCTATCTCCGACCTTACACTCATTCTTCTCATCATGGGCATAGAGTCTTGTTCTCTTCTTCACATACTTCTTATACCTGGGGTGTAAAACAAGTCTTGTTATTTCCACCACCACTGTCTTATCTGGTTTATCACTCTTTACTATACCTACTAACCTCTTACGCACCTCTCTCCTTCTCTTTTAGGATAGTAATGGCTCTGGCTATATCTCTCCTCAGTGTTCTCAGTCTCAAAGGGTTTGGGAGTTCTTCTGTAGCCCTGCGTATCCTCAATTTAAAGTATTCCTCTTTCAGTTCAGAAAGGGTAGCTCTCAACTCCTCCAAGGTCATCTGGCGGAGTTCAGACGCTTTCATAGGGAACCTCCTCTCTATAGAGAATTCTGGTCTTTATAGGGAGTTTACTTTGAGCAATCCTCAGAGCCTTCTCAGCCTCTAATTTTGGCAGACCTGATAATTCGAAGAGGACCCTACCAGGCTTTACAACACAGACCCAGAACTCAGGTGCTCCTTTACCTTTCCCCATTCTTGTCTCAGCCGGTTTCTTTGATACAGGTTTATCAGGGAAGACCCTTACCCACAATTTACCGCTCTTCTTCAATAATTTAGAGATAGAGACCCTTGCTGCCTCAATCTGGCGGGCGGTGAGCCAGGTTGGTTCCAATGCCTGAAGTCCAAACTCTCCGAAGTCCAATTTATTCCCTGCACTGGCAATCCCCTTTCTCCTCCCTCTCTGTTGTTTTCTATATTTCACTCTTTTTGGGGCAAGCATCAGAGACCTCTCTTAAATTCTCCCTTATTTATCCAGACCTTTACCCCTACAGTCCCATAGATAGTATAGGCAGTATCCTGGGCATAGTCTATATTCATCTTAAGGGTATGTAAAGGCACTCTCCCTTCTCTATACCATTCTGAGCGAGCAATCTCTGCCCCTCCCAATCTTCCTGCCACCTCTACCTTTATACCCTCTGCCCCTAACCTCATAGCCTGAGAGACTGCTCTCTTCATTGCTCTTCTATGGGCTACTCTCTCTTCCAACTGGCGTGCTATATTCTGGGCTACGAGCACACTCTCCAATTCAGGCACCCTCACTACCTCTACGGATATAGTTATATCCTTCCCTATTAGCTTATTCAACTCTGCCCTCAGACTCTCAAGGGTGCTCCTTTTTGTTCCAAAGACTACACCTGGTCTGGCTGTATAGATGGAGACCATAATCTTGGATGCCACCCTCCTTATCTCCACATCAGAAATCATCCCATCCTTCAGTTTAGTAGTAATGTATGCTCTTATCTTCAAATCCTCCAAGAGATAGTCTTTATAGTTCTTCTTCTCAAACCAGTAGGATTTCCATCCCCTTGTTATACCCAATCTGAATCCTATAGGATGAGTCTTCTGCCCCATCTATTCTCCTTTCTCCCTCACCTTTACTGTAATATGAGATGTAGGTTTTCTAATCATCACTATCCTTCCTCTGGAGGCAGGTTTATATCGCTTAAGATAGGAAGCTCTATCTATCCTCACCTCTCTTACAAGGAAATCCTTCTCTGTAATTTTTGCCCTTCCCCCTTTTGCTAAGGCATTGGCTATAGCTGACTTCAGAGTCTTCAGAACCATCTCCTTACCAGGTTTTGGGAGGAATAGAAGGGTAGTGAGGGCTTCTTCTACATCCTTACCCTTTATAAGCTCTGCGATCCTTTTCAATTTCTTTACCGAACCCCTAACATATCTTGATGTAGCAGTAGCCTCAATCATTTATGTTTCTTCCCTTTCTCTTCTCTCTTCTCTTTACGTTGTCCTGAGTGGGCTCTAAAGGTTCTGGTAGGAGCAAACTCTCCCAGTTTATGCCCTACCATTCTCTCAGTGATATAGACAGGGATAAATCTATTTCCATTATGGACAGCTATAGTAAACCCTACAAACTCAGGTGAGATAGTGGAGCGTCGGGCATAGGTCTTTATAACCCTCTTCTCCCCCTTTTCCTGCAAGGCTTTTATCTTCTTCAGAAGTTTCTCATCCACATAGGGTCCCTTTTTCAATGACCTTCCCATCATTTCCTCCTGGAGATGATATACTTATCTGAAGGCTTATGCCGTTTCCTTGTCTTTTTACCCTTAGCGATTAAACCCTTTGGTGAACAGGGGTGACGACCTCCAGATGATTTACCCTCTCCACCACCCATAGGGTGGTCTACAGGATTCATAGCTACAGCCCTTGTCCTTGGTCTTCTCCCACGATGCCTTGCCCTCCCTGCTTTGCCTAAGGAGATCTCTCTATGCTCTGGATTGGAGACCTTGCCAATGGTAGCCATACAATCGAGTCTAAATAGCCTTATCTCTCCTGAGGGGAGTCTAACCTGAGCAAAATCCCCTTCTTTTGCCAGGATTTGGGCTGATGTCCCTGCGCTCCGAGCTACAAAAGAACGAGAGTCTGGAAAGAGCTGGATATTATGAATCTCTACTCCGGGTGGTATATCCCTTAAAGGGAGGGCATTCCCCAATTTTATAGGGGCATTCCTCTTAGATATAATCTCCTCCCCTACTCTTAACCCCTCAGGTGCAAGGATGTATCTGTATTCACCATCTCTGTAGAGGACCCTGGCTATTCTGGCTGACCTATTTGGGTCATACTCAATAGAAACTACCTTGGCAGGAATATCCATCTTATCCCTTTTAAAATCGATTATCCTGTATTTCCTCTTCTCTCCCCCACCCCTATGTTTAGCAGTTATCCTGCCCAAATTATTCCTTCCCCCTGTCTTCTTCTTTGGTCTTGTTAACCTTTTGTATGGCTCTTTTGTAGTAATCTCTGAGAAGTCAGAGGAGGTATAGTATCGTCTTGATTTTGGTATAGGTCTATAAGTCTTGATTCCCATACTAAGCTCCTCCCAGGAGTTCTATACTTTCACCCTTTCTAAGGGTTACGATAGCCTTCTTTCTATCGGGTTGTCTTCCTCTAAACCACCCCATCCTTCTGTTTTTCCCACGTGTAGTAATTATCCTTACCTTCTCCACTTTTACCTTAAAGAGTTCTTCTACTGCCTTTTTTATCTCTATCTTATTCAGCTTTGGATGGACCAGAAAGGTATACTGATTATGCTCATCTCTCAAAGTGAGAGACTTTTCAGTCACTACCCCCTTAATTATCTTTCTTGTGAGGTCAATCATTTATACTTCTCCAGAAACTTCTCCAGCCCTCTCTTGGTAAAGACCAAGAGGTTATGGTTCATAACCTCATAGGCGTTAAGGTCTGTGGATAGCATAATATCTATCTTAGGGATATTCCTGGCTGAGAGTTTTATATTCCTCTCTATCTCTGAGAGGAGGAAGAGGGTCTTTTTATTTATGAGGTCAAGGTTCTTCAAGATTTCAAAGAACCTACGGGTACTCGGTTTCTCAAGCGTTATATCCTCTATTATCCGGATACCTCCTAAGCTTGCCTTTTCTGAGAGGGCAGAGAAGAGGGCAGCCCTCAACTTCTTCTTAGGCATAGAATAGGAGTAGTCCCTGGGTTTAGGACCAAAGGCGACTCCTCCTCCTCTACGTATAGGTGAGTAGGCATCGCCAACCCTTGCCCTTCCTGTGTGTTTCTGGCGGTAGAGTTTTCTTCCACTCCCTCTCACCTCTCCCCTTGTTTTTGTGCAAGCAGTTCCTCTCCTTCTCCTCGCAAGATACATCTTTTCTGCCTCCCAGAGGAGAGTAGTATTCACTCTCTGATTAAAGATATGGGGAGGGAGCTCAACACTATCCTTCTTCTCCCCTTCAATAGATAGAAGTTCCAATCTCATCTCTTCCTTATCAATAGTAATCCTCCCTTTGCTCCTGGGACTGCCCCCTTAACAAAGAGGAGACCATTCTCTCTATCTATCTTCACAACCTTGAGGTTCTTCACCGTTACCTTCTCCATCCCATAATGACCGGGAAGATGTTTTCCTTTCAATACCCTTCCAGGGGAGGTAGTGGCACCTACAGAGCCTATTCTACGGTGAGACATTGAGCCATGGGATGCGGGTCCACTCTTCCATCCCCATCTCTTTACTCCTCCAGCAAACCCTCTCCCCTTTGAGGTTCCTGTTATATCCACCTTATCATTCTCTCTGAATATATCTACCCTCAGTTCCTGTCCAGGCTTATACTTTTCTGGGTCTTCAACCCTTATCTCCTTCAATTCCTTTAAAGGGGGGAGGGATGCCTTCTTAAAGTGGTTTGTCTCCGGTTTATTCGCCCGAGACTTCTTCTCAAAGCCTATCTGGATAGCATTATATCCATCCTTTTTGACCGTTTTACACTGAACCACATAGCAGGGACCTGCCTCTATCACAGTGGTAGGTATAACATCCCCTTTCTCAGAAAATAACTGAGTCATCCCTATCTTTCTACCCAGCAGTCCAATCATTTCACAGACCTTATCTCTATCTCTACTCCTGCCGGGACTTCTAATTTCATCAAGGCGTCCACCATCTCAGCGGTAGCATCAGATATCTCTATAAGCCTCTTATGGACTCTAAGCTCAAACTGTTCCCTGGACTTCTTATCCACATGGGGTGAGCGAAGGACAGTAAAGAGGGAACGTTTAGTAGGGAGAGGGATAGGACCTGAGACCTGTGCCCCTGTCCGTTTAGCCACCTCTACAATATCCTTAGCAGACATATCCAGGACCCTATGGTCATAGGCCTTCAATTTAATCCGGATCTTCCCCGGACTTACTATCACTTTCTTCTCTTTATCTCTTTCCATAATCATTTACCTTAAACTTAAATTATAGAGAAAAAATTCCTTTTGTCAATACATAGGTGCAAAATGCCCAAGAGATATTAACCAGGTAAGGAGTAATTTTAGACTTAGAGAGATGGAGGGCATCTTCTCTATACTTAAAGGAGGAAAGCTCCTTATTTTAAAACAGCGAGAAATGGTGTAAGAAAGGACCAATTTTGGGGCTCTACGCCTTTCTGGAGAGCTTAAGATGGGAGGGTAGACCTTTCACCCTCTACCATCCAGAGATACCTGCTTCTGGATTTAGGTCTACCAAAATACCACAAGGATGAGGTTTCTTGCCTATTCACATGAGAAAGCCTTGCTAATGGGGCTGCTTTTATGACTCTTCTGGTTCCCTGGCTACATAGCTCAGGAATCCCTTACATTCCAAAGTTGAGAAAGCTAAGGGATTTGTATTGGACAAATACATTTAAATTCATCTTCTCTTTTAGGCGATGTTGCCATTGAATATTTCAATCATAGGAGTCTCTGGAGACCTTGGGTTGGGTATAACCTTTCTCGTGCTTGGCTCGATAATTAAATCTAATCGCT
>CAZWJY010000004.1:8785-22722 GCA_964634335.1 uncultured bacterium | reverse complement strand
ATAAGAGAAATATATTTATCAAATAAAGAACAGCCTTTAGGATGTGTTTATTCCATAGGGTTGACATCCTTAGAATTGGCTATATTATTAAAATAAGATGGAGAGAGAAACTTTAACCCGAAAAGGGCTGAAAGAGGAACTGGAGAGAGCCAGGGAGGAGTTTCTAAAAAAGTGCAGGGAGATGGCAGAGGTGAAGGAGTTTTTGAATAATATCCTGGAGAGTATGGAGGATGGGGTTTTTACTGTGGATAGGGATGGAAGGATAACCTCTTTTAATAGAGCCGCCACCCAGATAACAGGCTATATGCCTGAAGAGGTGATAGGGGAGAGGTGCAAGGAGATATTCCGAAGTCTCTTGTGTAAGACAAACTGTTCCTTAAAAGAGGTGCTTAAGACAGGTAGGATTGTCCATAACTACGATATAAAAATCTTTAACAAGGCTAATAAGAAGGTCTCTGTAAATGTCGTCACTTCTCCATTAAGGGATAGCAGAGGAGAGATAATAGGAGCTATAGAGGTCTTCAGGGATATTACCCCTTTTAAAGAACTTCAGACTCGATTGGCTCAGTCAGAGAAGTTTACCCTGATGGGAGAGCTGGCTGCAGGCATAGCCCATGAGATAAATAACCCGATAAATGGGGTGCTCACCTATATAAAACTCCTGCTTAAGAAGCTAAGCAAGAGTGAGGTGCCAGAGACTTTAACCAGGGAGATGAAGAGATACCTTATCACTATGGAAAGAGAGACAACAAGGGTAGGGAAGCTTGTAAAGAATCTCTTAGACTTCTCCAGGCAGACTGAGCCAGAGGTAAAACCTATAGATATGGGTAAAGCCTTGAATCAGAGCCTTATCCTGCTTCAAGACCAACTCAGGGTTGGAGGGATAGAGGTTTATAAGGAGATAGCTTCTCCTCTTCCCAGGGTGATGGCAGACTTTGGGCAAATCCAGCAGGTCTTTATGAATATTATCGTTAATGCTGCCCAGGCTATGCCCAAGGGGGGTGAGTTGAGAATTAGGATTTTTAAGGATGGAGAATGGGTAAGGGCTGAGCTTGAGGATACAGGGTGTGGTATACCTCAGAAGAACATCCCAAAACTCTTTGACCCCTTCTTCACCACTAAATGTGGGAATAATAAGTGCTCGGGGCTGGGGCTGGGACTCTCTATCGTTAAAAGAATCATAGATGCCCACCATGGTTTGATTGAGGTGAAGAGTAAAGTCGGAAAGGGTTCGACTTTTATTATAAAGCTACCTATCGCAGATGCCAGTGGCATACCACAGAATGAGCTGCATTCCTAAGATACTCATTGTAGACGACGAAGAGATTATGAGGGATTCTCTTACAGATTGGTTAAGGGAGGATGGATACCAGACTGCAGCAGTAGAGAACGGTGAGAAGGCTCTGGAGAGAATAAGAAAAGAGAGGTGGGACCTTATCCTCTTGGACTTGAAGATGCCAGGGATGAATGGTATAGAGGTGCTAAAAGAGGTGAAGAAGATAAATAAAGAATTGCCTGTAATTATAATAACTGCTTATGCTACTGTAGATACAGCAGTAGAGGCAATGAAGATAGGTGCCTGCGATTATATTGCAAAACCCTTCAACCCAGAAGAGTTGGGACTTGTGATTAAGAGAGTTCTGGACCATCAGAACCTCATAAAAGAGAATATCTACTTGAGGAAGGAGTTGAAGAAGAGCTATACATTCAGGGATTTGATAAGCAGGAATCCTAAGATGCAGGAGATATTTGATCTAATAAAAAGGGTAGCCAAGAGTGATTCCACAGTTTTTATAACAGGGGAGAGCGGGACAGGTAAAGAGCTCGTTGCCAGGGCTATCCATTCTGAGAGTCATAGAAAGAAGGGTCCTTTTATCGTGGTAAACTGTGCTGCCCTTACAGAGAGTTTGTTAGAATCTGAACTCTTTGGACACGAGAAGGGGTCTTTCACAGGTGCCTATACTACAAAGCCTGGGATATTTGAGTTTGCTAACCATGGGACCCTGTTCTTAGACGAGGTCGGAGAGATGGGCTTTCATACCCAGGCTGACCTTTTAAGGGTATTGGAGGAGAAGAAGTTTAGAAGGGTAGGGGGAAAGAGACTTATTGAGGTTGATGTGAGGATAATATCTGCTACAAATAAGGATTTGAAGAAAAGAGTAGAACAGGGGAAATTTAGAGAGGATTTATATTATAGATTGAATGTGGTTCCCATCCATATCCCCCCTCTAAGGGAACGAAAAGAGGATATACCACTTCTGAGCGATTATTTCCTTGAAAAGTACTGTTTAAAAAACAGGAAGGAGATAAAGGGGTTTTCAGAGAAGGCTATGGAGGTCTTAATGAATTATGACTGGCCTGGGAATATAAGAGAGCTGGAGAATGTGATAGAGAGAACCGTGGTGATAACAAGGGATAAGATTATTAAACCGAAAGACCTCCCGAGCTTTCTTAGAAAAGAAGTAAGGGAGAAGTTTATAGAAGAGGGAGACCGCCCTTTATCACAGATTGAGAAAGAATATATAAGCCATGTATTAGAAAAGAATAGATGGAATATAAGAAGGTCTGCAAAGATTTTGGGGATAGATAGAACTACCCTGTATAAGAAGATTGAGAAGTATGGATTGAAAAGTAGACGACCCTGAAAGGTCGCACTACAGAATGGGGATTAAATACCAGAAGAGAGTTAGATTAAAAGATTTTTCCTACAGAGGATGTAATCGCTATTTTCTTACTATAGCCACCCATAATCGGTTGCCTGTTTTTAAAAATCCTATTGTTGTAAATGAGATATTAGCTACCCTAAAGCTTTTGTGTGAATCGTATCAATTCAATCTCTGGGCATACTGTTTTATGCCTGACCACCTCCATATTTTAATAGAAGGTAGGGAAGAGGATTCAGATATGCGGCGCTTCGTCTCAATGTTCAAACAGAAGGCATCTTATTATTTTAAACAAAAGTTTAAGAGAAAACTCTGGCAGGAGAATTATTCTGCTTATCTCTATTCAGGCTCTCTGATGTTTGATATTCAGGAGCTATAATGTAGTGCGAGGCTTTTAGCCTCGCTGGCGACCCTAAAAGGGTCGCACTACAGAGAGGGTTAGTAATTGTAGAATACTTCAACAATTGTTGAATATCGCAACATCTATCTGAAACCCTTTAAAAACCTTTATGTTCCATATATCCCACTCTCATTATGTAGGATTTTCCTACAAAACTGGGCGGTAAGAATAGACCCTATAAAGGGGATATATCTATAAGTCTTTATAAATCAATGGCTTAGGATTTTTGGCACGATAATTGCTTTCTATATTAGTAGAAAGGAGGTAGAAATGGATAGAGAGGCACTACAACTAAAGATTAAATTGCTTCACTCTATTGGTGAAGCGATCAGGAGCTGTAGAGAAGTACTTGAGGCGGAGAGGTCAGATGACCCTCCAGAAAGGGTGGAATGCCTTGAAGAGACTCTTGAGAAATTGAGTGCTATATTGATGAGTGTATAGACTGTTGTCTGGAGACGGTATATGGAAAGTAGGACCAGGATATGGAGTTCCTCACTTCTCATTTGATATCAAGGTTTCAGTAAAATGTGTTGCGTGTTAGTGGCGAGCACGGATAAAAAGGCAAAGGAGTGTCTCCTCCGTTGCATCCCAAAGGATTACTCCCCAAAGGTTGTAGAGGATAGTAGCGGCGCGGTCTTAGGCGCCCTGGATGAGAAGGTAGATTTAATCATTATTGACCTTGAGATAAAAGGGGGCTTTGGATTGGAGACTATCGACATCATTAAAAAGTCGAAGCCTACAGTTCCATTGATTGTTATCTCCGGTAACAGCTCCATAGACACAGGGCGAGAGGTTATGGAGAGAGGAGTATTCTACTACCTTTTAAAGCCGTTAAACAAGAAAGAGGTAAAAGAAGTTATAGAGAATGCCCTTAAGAGGAGTGATGGAAGGAGACCATAGGTGCACTATGTAATTATTGGAAATAGTGCGGCAGGAATAAATGCCATAGAGGCTATTAGAAAGGTAGACCCTAAAGGAAAGATTACCAATATCTCTGATGAGGTCTACTTCCCTTATTCAAGACCTCTGCTATCCTATCTCATTGCTGGTAAGGTAGGGGAGGAGGATATGGGCTTTCGTCCTCCTTCCTTTTATCAGGATTATAATGTGGAAACTGTATTCGGTTCCCCTGTGGTGAAGGTCAACTCTAAGGAGCAGGAGGTTCTCTTATCCAATGGGATGAAGATCCCTTATGATAAACTACTGGTAGCTACTGGAAGGGTTCCGGGAAGATTAAGAATCCCTGGGTTATATGGTAATAGGACATTTCACCTTTTAAGATTGGATGATGCCAGAGGAATTATAAAGGTCCTTCCTGAGGTGAAGAGGGTAGTAGTGATCGGTTCTGGACTCATCGGTCTCAAGGCAGCCGAGGCTTTGAGAACTATTGGGAGAGAAGTAACAGTAGTAGAGATTATGGATAGAATCCTTCCCTTAGCAACAGATGAGAGAAGCTCAGAAATTCTCCAGTCTATAATGGAGGAGAATGGTATAAGGTTCTTTTTAGATAATGCTGTAACCGAGGTGCACAGGGATATAAAGGGTAATCCAGTTAAGGTCTCCCTGCTGAAAGGGGGAAAAGATATTCCAGCAGACTTGATAATAGTGGCAGCAGGGATAAATCCCACCTTCGATTTTCTTTCAGAGACCCAAGCAAGGGTAAATGTAGGCGTAATTGTTGACCACTACCTCAGGACAACTGATGAGAATATCTATGCAGCAGGTGATGTATCAGAGTCCAAGGATGTGATTACAGGAAGGAGTAACCTCTCCGCTGTATGGCCCAGAGCCTGTGAACAGGGCTATTATGCAGGCTTCAATATGGCAGGGTTTAAAAAGGAGTATCTTGGTGGATATGGTCTCAACTCTGTTTCCTTCTTCGGATTATCCTGCATAACCATTGGGGATATCCTTACCGAGAGGGAAGATTTTGAGATAATATTGAAGGAGATGCCTGATGAGAGGGTATATTCAAAGGTAATCTTAGAAGATGATAGGGTTCGGGGTGCAGTGGTTGTGGGCAGGGTGTTGAATGTGAGTGCTCTAAATCAGCTTATAAGGAAGAGGATAGATGTGAGGTTTTTTAAAGACCACCTATTGGAGGAGAAGTTTGTATTTGCCTATTAAGGAGCCAAGATGAGATATGTGATTGTGGGCAATGGAGCTGCCGGTGTGAACTGTATAGAGGGGATAAGAAGGGTAGACCCTGAAGGGGAGATTATAAACATCTGTGGAGAGCCCTACCCCCCATATTCCAGACCCCTTCTTCCCCATTTCATTGAAGGGATAATAGATGAGGATGGGGTATTCTTCAGACCTCCATCGTTTTATAAAGATATGAAGGTGGAACCCATCCTCGGGGACTCCCTTGTGGCTGTAGAGACCTCTTCAAATATGGTGGTCTTAGCCTCTGGAGAGAGGATAGGATATGATAAGCTCCTTTTAGCTACAGGTGGAAAACCAAGACCCACCAGAATTCCAGGGGTAGAGCTCAAAAATGTATTCCATCTCACCACCTTAGATGCTGCCAAGGAGATAATGAGAATCCTATCAGAGGTGAAGACAGCCGTTATTCTGGGTGGTGGACCCCTTGGAGTTAAGGCTGCTCTGGCTTTATCTGTAAGGGGTAAGAAGGTAAAGATGCTCATCACTTCTCCCCAGGTGATGTCCCAGGTCTTAGATACCAAGTCTGCCTTCATAATGAAAAAGAAGTTGATAGAGAGGGGAGTAGAAGTGCGGGTCTCTACATCTGCCAAGGCTATCTTAGGAGATAAAAAGGTGGAAGAGGTTGAGCTTGAAGGAGGAGAGAGGATAAAGGCTGAACTGGTAATAATAGGTAAAGGGCTATCACCCAACTTTAGCTACCTTAATGCCACAAATGCCATAAAGGAGATAAGGGTGCATGATGGGATTATTGTCAACCAGTTTTTGCAGACCACTGTTCCCAATATCTATGCCGCAGGTGATGTAGCTGAGTGCTATGATATTCTAACAGGTGGGAGTTCTGTTGTGGCTGTATGGCCCAGAGCCTCTGAGCAGGGCTATTATGCAGGTTGTAATATGGCAGGGTTCCCCAAGGAGTATGTGGGTGGACACAGGATGAACTCCTTAGACTTTGATGGGTTATCCTGTATAGTGATGGGAGATGTGCGCACAGAAAAGCCCCATTTTAAATACCTTATCCATGAGGACTTGAAGAGAAATATATATCAACGCATTATCTTGGAAGATGGAAAGATAAGGGGAGCGGCTATCATCGGAAGGATTGTAAATGTGGGTGGAATCAACAGATTCTTAAGAAGAAGGGTGAATATTGAACCCTTTAAGGCATCTCTATTAGAAGAGAGGGCAACATTTATATATTAAGGAGGTATAGATGATTCTTGCCAATATCGATAAGTGTGTGGGGTGTAGGTCCTGTGAGGTTGCCTGTGCAGAGTATCACGCAAAAAAGGGAAGGATATTGAGTGAAGAGGATATTCTCGCCTCAAGAAGGATGCATGTGGGTATTGCTATGGGAGGGACAAAGCCTATGCCTGTCCAGTGTCGGCACTGCGAAAATCCTGCCTGCCTCTTTGCCTGTATATCAGGCGCTACCTATAGAGACCCAAAGACAGGGATGGTTCTTGTGGACTATGATAAGTGTGTGGGGTGCTGGACATGCCTTAAGATGTGCTCCTATTTTGCTATCATACCTGATTTAAAGAATCATAAGATTCTGAAGTGCGACAAGTGTATGGAGGAAGAGAAACCCCCTGCCTGTGTAAAAGCCTGCCCCAATGATGTCCTCCATATAGAAGAGGTAGACTATATAGATGAAGATAAATGTATAGGATGCGGGCTCTGTGAATCTTTGTGTCTACGCCAGGCAATTAAGGTTGTAGAGACAGAAAAGGGGAGAAAGGCACAGGTAGAGAAGAGGTTGTGCAAAGGTTGTGGTATATGTGCTGCCTCCTGCCCAAGGGATGCTATCATTATGTATTACTATACAGATGATAAGGCAAAGGGTGATATTAGAGAACTTCTGGAGGTGGAGGTATGAAGGGGTTTGAACCGAAGATAGTCTCTTTTGTCTGTGATTGGTGTTCGCTCCAGGCAGCAGACTTTGTCGGGGTCACTAAGCTCTACTTCCCAAGAAGGATAGGTTTTATAAGGGTCCCCTGTTCTGGAAGGGTAAACCCTGAAATCATTATGGATGCCTTTATAAATGGGGCTGATGGGGTCTTGGTTATGGGATGTGCTAAAGGGAACTGTAACTATCTGACAGGAAACTATCAGGTAGAACGAGTAGTAAAGGCTGTGCATAAGGTGATGGAACTGGCAGGGCTCAATCCTGAAAGGTTGAGGCTCCACTTAGAATCAGATACTGAAATCTCTTTAGTCTATTTAGATTTTTATAAGGATGTAAAGGAGCTCGGGGAGATAGGTAGTGAGTTGAGACTGAAAGGGAGACCCTTAAAACAGCTCCTGTTAACTATGAGGGATACCCTCTTAGATGAAGACCTCAAGTGGCTGGTAGGGAGAGAGTGGACTTTAACCACAAGAGAGAATGTCTATGGTTCTCCTTTAGACCAGGAGGAGTTTGACAGGACTATGGAACAGAGGATAAGGGATGTCTTTCTTGAGAATTTAGTGAGAAGAACAGTGGAGAAGGAACCCCTGACTATCCCTGATGTATCTAAAAGAATAGAGAAACCTTCGCAGGATGTCTTCAGGGCGATTATGGAACTCAAGAAGAAAGGGAAAGTTAAGGAGGTGGGGATGAAGGAGCGATACCCTGCCTACCTTATGGTATGAAGATGGAACGTGGCAGATACGATAGAATAAAGGGTGTGATTAGACCCTCTAAGGTGAAGCAGGGCTCAGTCCTTATTGTAGGTGGAGGAATTGGGGGAATTCAGGCTTCTTTAGATTTGGTGCAGAATGGATTTGAGGTATACCTGGTGGATTCTTCTCCAGCCATAGGTGGAGTTATGGCACAGCTCGATAAGACTTTTCCAACAAATGACTGCTCTATGTGTATTCTGGCTCCTAAACTCGTGGAGTGTGGAAGGGACTTGAATATCCATCTAAGGACATTGGCAGAGGTTGTGGAGGTGAAGGGAGAGGCAGGGAATTTCAGGGTGAAGATTCTGAACAAGCCGAGATTCATAGATTCTGAAAAGTGCACCGGTTGTGGTGAGTGTGCCAAGGTCTGCCCTACAAGGTCAGTGGATGAGTTTAATGCCGGCTTGGATACAAGGAGAAGTATCTATGTGAAGTATCCTCAAGCAGTCCCCAGAAGCTTTCTGATTGATAGGGATACCTGTATAGGGTGCGGGCTATGTGAAAATGTATGTCTTGCCAAGGCTATTAGATATGAGGATGAGCCAAAAGAAGAGGAGATAAGGGTAGGGGCTATTATCCTTGCTCCGGGATTTAAGGAGTTTGATGCTTCTCTAAAGCCTGAATATGGCTATGGAAGGTTTCCCAATGTGGTGACCTCTGTAGAGTTTGAGCGCATCCTGTCTGCCTCTGGTCCTTATGGGGGTCATATTATGAGACCCTCTGATGGAAAGATACCAAAGAAGATTGCCTTTTTACAGTGTATAGGCTCAAGAGATGAGCGCACAGATGGGGAGTACTGTTCTGCAGTCTGCTGTATGTATGCGACAAAAGAGGCGATAATTGCCAAGGAACATCAAAGAGATGTTGAGCCCACCATATTCTTTATGGATATGAGGGCTTATGGGAAAGGGTTTGAGAGGTATTATAACCGTGCAAGGGATGAATATGGGATAAGATATATAAGGTCAAGGATAGGATGGATAGAAGAGGATGATTCAAAGAACCTTATAATCAGATATGAGGATGAAGATGGTTCAAGAAAGGTAGAGAAGTTTGATATGGTGGTTCTCTCTGTAGGTTTAAGACCTCCTAAGGATGCAGAACAGATTGCAGATAGGATGGGTATTGAGCTGAACCAGTATGGGTTTGCTGATACCACTTATCTTGCCCCTGTGGAGACATCAAGGAGGGGGATATTTGTGATTGGTGCATTCCAGACACCTATGGATATCCCGGAGACGGTCATAGAGGCATCATGTGCTGTTGCCAAAGTGGGTGGCTTGCTTGCTGATGTTCGGAATACAAGAATTAAAAAGAAGGAGTATCCAGAAGAAAGGGATGTGACAGGAGAGGAGCCAAGGATAGGCGTATTCATCTGCCACTGCGGGATAAATATTGGGGCGGTGGTAAGGGTGAAAGAGGTAGTAGAGTATGCCAAGACCCTTCCAGGTGTAGTCTATGCTGAGGATAATCTCTATACCTGCTCTGAGGATACCCAGAAGAGGATAACAGAGATGATAAAGGAGCATAACTTAAACAGGGTAGTTGTTGCTTCTTGCACACCCAGGACCCACGAGCCCCTATTCCAGGAGACCCTGAAGAATGCAGGCTTGAACCCCTATCTGTTTGAGATGGCAAATATAAGGGAGCAGTGCTCCTGGGCACATATGCACGAGCCAGACGAAGCGACAGAGAAGGCAAAGGATCTGGTGAGGATGACTGTGGCAAAGGCATACCACCTCACTCCCTTGGAGAAGATAGAGGTAGGGGTTATCCCTAAAGCCCTGGTTATTGGTGGTGGAGCAGCAGGATTGACTGCTGCGCTTGATATTGCCCGAGGAGGATACGAGGTATACCTGGTAGAAAAGGGAGATAGACTCGGAGGACACCTGAATGATATACACTCCATATCTGAAGTAGGAGAGATAAGACCCTATTTGGATACCCTCATAAATCAGGTGAGATTGGAGCCAAAGATAACCCTTTTTATGAATTCAGAAGTGGAAAGTGTCGAAGGGTTTCTGGGTAATTTTAAAACTAAGATAATTACAAAAGAAGGGAAGAAACTCAAGAGAAGAGAGATAGAGCACGGTGTTATCATAGTGGCTATCGGGGCTTGTGTCTATAAACCAAAAGAGTATCTATATGGAAAAGATGAGAGAGTGATAACCCAATTAGAGCTTGAGGATAAGATAGCCAAGGGAGAGATGGATTTTGAGAAGATAAGAGAGATAGTGATGATTCAATGTGTGGGCTCAAGGAACTCAGAGCATCCCTATTGTAGTAAGTTCTGTTGTGCAGAGGCGATGAAGAATATCAACCTTCTCTTTGATGAGAAGGAGGACCTGAGTATCTACTGTCTTTATAAGGACATCAGGACCTATGGGTTCAGGGAGAAGTTCTATAATATGGCAAGGGATAGAGGTGCGGTATTCATAAGATACGATGATGAGCACCTTCCAGAGGTTACCCGAAAGGGAGGGAGGCTTCAGGTTAAAGTCTTTGACCCTATTCTTAAAGAACCTATCCTCCTCCATCCCGACCTCCTCGTCCTCTCTACAGGGATCGTTCCTTCAAAGGATAATGAGAGCTTATCCAAAATCCTCAGGGTGCCTCTAAACGAGGATGGGTTCTTCCTTGAGGCTCATGTGAAATTGAGGCCTGTAGACTTTGCTACAGAGGGTATATTTTTGTGTGGTCTTGCCCATTCTCCCAAGCCTTTGGATGAGTCTATTGCCCAGGCATCAGCAGCTGCAGCCAGAGCCACTGCCATCTTATCAAAGAAGACCTATCTGGCAGAGCCTATAATCGCTAAGATAGATGAGGAGAAGTGTATAGGGTGTGGACTATGTGTATCTATATGTCCGCAGGGTGCTCCAGAGCTTAGCTTAAAAGAGGGTGGAAAGAAGGCTCAAGTCATTGCTGCCTCTTGCAAAGGGTGTGGAACCTGTGCTGCCTCCTGTCCTCAACAGGCTATATCTATGGGACACTTTACCAGTGAGTCTATAATGGCGCAAGTAAGAGCACTTGCTCAAGGTATGGAAAAGGTGGAGGTCTAAGATGGCAGAGTATGAACCAAAGATTTTAGGGTTTTTATGCAACTGGTGTGCTTATGCAGGCGCTGATTTGGCAGGGGTATCCAGATTTCAGTACCCACCAAACCTGAGGATAATAAGGGTGATGTGCTCTGGAAGGGTGGACCCGGAATTTATTATTGAAGCCTTTTTATCCGGTATAGATGGAGTTACTGTCCTTGGATGCCATCCTGGAGATTGCCATTACCAGACAGGTAATCTTCAGGCAGAGAGAAAGATGAAGATGACCCAGAGGATCTTAGAGAAGGTGGGGATAATTAAAGAAAGGTTCTACTTAGACTGGGTATCGGCTGCAGAGGGTGCAAGGTTTGCCGAACTTGTTGCTGGTTTTATTGACAGGATAAAAAAACTTGGTCCTTTAGGAGATAGGGAAGGGATGAAACCTGAGGAACTGAAATCTAACCTCTTAACAGCAAGGGAGCTGGTGAGGGAAGAGAGGATAAGATGGCTTGTGGGTAAGGAGTATGAGATCTTGGAAGAAGGGAATGTCTATGGAGAGAAGAAGGAAAGTGAGGAGTATCATCAGATATTAGAAAAGAATATAGACGATACTATCTCAAGAATAAAGATTCTATCTCTTATAGAGAAGGAGCCCAAAACTGTAAAAGAGATTGCAAAGGAGCTTGGATACCCTCCAAGAGATGTCTTCTCCCATATCACCTATATGAGAGGGATGGGAAAGGTTGAGCTAATTGGTAAGAAAGGGAATTCACCCCTTTATAAGAGTTGTGTAGAGGTAGGAGGATAGAGTGAGAGAAAAGAATCAGAAAAAAGGTGCTGTTTTAGTAGTTGGAGGCGGCATTACAGGTATGCAGGCATCCTTGGACCTCGCTGCCTCTGGATTCTATACCTATCTCTTGGACAACTCTCCCACTATCGGTGGAACTATGGCACAACTCGATAAAACCTTTCCTACCAATGACTGTGCAATGTGTATTATGGCTCCTAAGCTTGTGGAGGCTGGAAGACACCTGAATATTGAAGTTATTACGAACGCAGAGGTTATCGGATTAAAAGGTAAAGCAGGTGATTTCAAAGTAGAAATTGTTAGGAAGGCAAGATACATAGATCCTGAGAAGTGCACAGGTTGTGGTGTCTGTGCTCAGCATTGTCCTATAGATGCTATAGATAGCTTTAATGAGAGACTCTCTAAGCGTAGGGCTATCTATATAAGATACCCCCAGGCTGTCCCTCTATCCTATTCCATTGACCGAGATAAGTGTATAGGGTGCGGTCTTTGTGAGAATTTATGCCTGGCAGAGGCTGTGAGATACAACGATGAGGATAAGAAGGAGACAATAGAGGTAGGTTCCATTATCCTCTGCCCTGGATTTGAGGAGTTTGACCCATCTCTGGAAACAGAATATGGCTATGGAAGGTTCCCCAATGTAGTAACCTCTATTGAGTTTGAGCGTATTTTGTCTGCCTCAGGACCTTACAAAGGGAGTGTCTTAAGACCCTCTGATGGAGATATTCCTAAAAAGGTTGCCTTTATCCAGTGTGTGGGTTCAAGAAATAGAAAATTGAATAAGCCCTACTGCTCCTCTGTATGCTGTATGTATGCAACAAAGGAGGCAGTGATTGCCAAAGAGCATACCGAAGAAGAGTTGGATACTACCATCTTCTTTATGGATATGCGTGCCTATGGCAAGGACTTTGATAAGTATTATGAAAGGGCACAAAAAGAGTATGGGGTAAAATATAAGAGGGCAAGGATTGCCTCCTTAGAAGAGATACCAGAGAATAATAACCTTTTGATAAAATATGAGGAGGATGGCAAGCTTAAAGAAGAGGAATTCGATTTGGTTGTCCTCTCAGTAGGGCTCTCTCCCTCTGATTCATCAGTAAAACTTGCTAATAGACTGGGAATAGAATTGAATGAGTATAAGTTCTGTAAGACAAGAGAGTTTGAGCCTTTGAAGACATCTATAGATGGGGTCTTTGTAGCGGGTGCATTTCAGGGTCCAAAGGATATACCTGAGTCTGTTATGCAGGCATCAGGTGCTGCCTGTGATGCATCCTCTATTCTATCTGATGTGAGAGGGACCCTTATAAAGGAGAAGGAGTACCCTCCTGAAATAGATGTAACCGGACAAGAGCCGAGGATAGGGGTGTTCATCTGCCATTGCGGGATAAATATCGGAGGATTTTTAAGGGTGCCTGAGGTGGTAGAGTATGCAAAGACTCTACCCAATGTAGTTCACGCCGAGGACAACCTCTATACCTGTTCTCAGGATACACAGGAGAAGATAAAAGAGGCTATAAAAGAGTATAAACTTAATAGAGTAGTTGTTGCCTCCTGCACACCCAGAACCCATGAGCCTCTATTCCAGGAGACCATTAGAGAGGCAGGTCTCAATAGGCATCTATTTGAGATGGCAAATATTCGTGACCAGTGCTCCTGGATACATATGCATGAGCCTGATGAGGCTACCCAGAAGGCAAAGGATTTGGTAAGGATGGCTGTGGCAAAGGCGAGACTGATTGAACCCCTACCCGCATTACCTCTGGATGTTACCCAGAAGGCACTGGTTATTGGAGGAGGTCTGGCAGGTATGACTGCTGCCTTAGAATTTGCAAAACAGGGATATGAGACATTCCTTATTGAAAGAGAGAAAGAGCTCGGTGGAAATCTGAGACATATCTACTACTCCTTAAATGGAGAGGATGTGCAGAAATTTTTGAAATCCCTGATAAAAGAGGTGGAGACCAATCCTAAGATAACTATCTATAAAGGAGCAGAGATTGAAAATATAGAGGGGTTTGTGGGGAACTATAAGACCAGAATAAAAGTCAAAATGCAAAAGGCAAAAGTCAAAAGTGAAGAACTTGAGCATGGTGTGATAGTTGTGGCTACGGGAGCTGTTGAATCTGAACCAGAGGAGTATCTATATGGAAAGGATAAAAGGGTGATAACCCAGAAGGACTTGGAGAAGCTTATTGTAGAAGCAA
>CAZWJY010000004.1:0-8685 GCA_964634335.1 uncultured bacterium | reverse complement strand
ATGATTCAATGCGTAGGTTCAAGGAATGAAGAACATCCATATTGTTCAAGGATATGCTGTTCTGTAGCCTTAAAGAATGCCTTGAAACTGAAGGAGATAAATAAGGATGTCAATATTTTTGTTCTCTACAGGGATATAAGAACCTATGGGTTTAAGGAAGAGCTCTATGAGAAAGCAAGAGAGAAAGGGATAGTCTTTATAAGGTATGAGAAGGATGGAAAGCCAGAGGTTAAGAGGAGTAAAGATGGTTTAAAGGTCGAGATTAAAGACCCTCTACTCAACGATACTCTCAATATCCCTGCAGACCTGGTTGTTCTCTCCCCAGCCATTGTTCCTGATAAGGATAATGAAGAATTGGCTAAGCTCTTAAAGGTTCCTTTGAATGAGGATAAGTTCTTCCTTGAGGCTCATGTAAAACTCAGACCTGTAGACTTTGCTACAGAAGGGGTCTTCCTTGCTGGAATGGCGCATTCACCAAAGTTCATAGATGAGACCATAGCCCAGGCAAAGGCAGCAGTAGCAAGGGCAGTTACTATAATCTCTAAGGACAAGTATATGGCTGAACCAACAATAGCTGCGGTAAATGAGGATGTTTGTAATGGGTGTGGTATATGTGAAGCCATCTGTGCATACGAGGCTATAGAGATAGCAAAAGAGTCGGTGAATGGGACTGAGAAGAAGAAGGCAAAGGTGAAGGAGGCGCTTTGCAAAGGATGCGGTGCCTGTGTTGCCGCCTGTCCATCAGGTGCAATGGAACAGAAAGGATTCAAATCAGAGCAAGTATTGGCAATGATAGATGCTTGTTTGGAAGAAATGGGGAGTGAGAAGTGAAAAATCTCGGTAGCTACACCCTTTCAGGATATGTGGTTTTAAATATAAAAAGGAGGTGTTATTATGGCTAAAATAGCTATAGTCTGTAATGGAGCAGAGCCTAAGAACCTCTATCCCACTTTTGTTCTGGCTTCTGCTGCAGCATCCTCAGGGGATGAGGTAGTTCTATTTTTCACCCCTGGTGCTGCACCAGCACTGAAAAAAGGTGTGTTAGAGGAGATCAAGGCAAAAGGTATGCCTGATATGATTGAACTGGTTAAAGGGGTTCAAGATTTAGGAGGCAGGCTCCTCCTTTGTGAGCTGGCATTAGAGGCTAAGGATATGAAAAAGGAGGAGCTCAGGGATGGTGTAGAGATTGTCGGGGCAACATCGTTTATGGCAGACATACGAGATGCCCATCTGACATTCTCTTTTTAAAGAAAGGGGGTATGAATGGCTATACACAAACTTGATGCCTTAGGACTTAAATGTCCCCAGCCTATACTCAAAGTAGCAGCTAAGGCTAAGGAGATCCCGGCAGGTGATATCCTTGAGGTAATAGCTGACTGTCCATCTTTTCCTAAGGATATTGAAGCCTGGTGTAACAGGATGGGAAAGACGCTCCTGGTCTGTGCAGATGAGGGTGGTGGAAAGTTTAAGGCACAGATACAGTTTTAGCTCATAAAATGGCTAAGACTTCAAACAAGAGGAAGGGGGTTAAGATAAAGGAGAAGTTCATTCCGAGAATAGTGGGTTTTCTCTGCAATTGGTGCTCCTATGCTGGTGCTGACCTTGCGGGAACGAGTAAATTGAAAATGCCCCCTTCCCTCTCTGTCATAAGGGTGATGTGCTCCAGTAGAGTAGACCCTGTTCTTATTGCTACGGCATTCTTTCGTGGAGCAGACGGCGTGCTCGTTGCCGGATGCCACCCAGGTGATTGCCACTATGAGAAAGGGAACTACTATGCTCGCAGAAGGTTCGCACTTCTAAAAAAGGTGATGGAGACTCTGGGTCTGGAATCAGAAAGGTTAAAACTCTCCTGGGTCTCTGCATCAGAGGGAGAGAGGTTCAGAGATGTGGTTACTCAATTTACCCAGGAGATAGAAGAGATGGGTCCTAACCCTGTAAAAAAGGAGACATCTCTATGAAAGACCATAACCAAGATGTGTTAGTGATAGGAGCAGGTGTTGCAGGGATGGAGGCATCCCTTCTGCTTGCCAATGCAGGAAGGAAAGTCTATCTTGTGGAAAAGACTTCCTACACCGGTGGAAATGTGATAAAGTATGAAAAGGTGTTTCCCAATATGGAGTGTGCTACCTGTATGATAGCACCAAAGCAGCAGGAATTGCTTCAGAATAAAAATATAGAACTCTTGAGACTCAGTGAAGTTATGGATGTAAAGGGTTCCTTAGGCAATTTTACTGTAAAGGTAAAAAAGAGGGCAGGATATGTAGACCTTCAGAACTGTATAGGATGCAATGCCTGTTTTGAGCCCTGTCCAGTTGAAGTAGATAATGAATTTGAAGAATCTCTTGGAAAGAGAAAGGCGATATATATCCCCTGCCCTGGTGCACTTCCGAATGTCCCTGTTATTGATACAGAAAATTGTATCCGTTTCAATGGAAAAGAATGCCAGGCTTGCAAAGAAGCTTGTATGTTTGATGCTATTGATTTCACTCAGAAAGATGAGGAGCTTGAGCTTAAGGTGGGAGCAATCATAGTAGCTACAGGATTTAAATTGTTTGACCTTGAAAAAATCTCTCAGTATGGGTATGGAAAACTGAATGATGTGTATACCGCTTTTGAGTTTGAAAGGATGTTTGCCTCTAATGGACCCACTCAAGGTAAGGTTCTCCTTAAAGATGGTAAGCCTCCGAAATCTGCTGCTATCATTCATTGTGTAGGCAGAAAAGAGAAAGGCTATTGTTCCACTGTATGTTGTATGTATTCTCTCAAGTTTGTTCACTACCTTAAAGAGAAACTGCCTGAAATTGAGATAGCTGAATTCTATTCTGACCTCTGTATTCCAGGTAAATCATATCAAAGATTTTATGAGAAAACAAAGGCTGAAGTCAAGCTTATCAGGACTTCAGAGATTAGAGTTTCAAAGCAAGGGAATGGAATCGTAGTTAAATACAAAACCGATGGGAGTAAAGAGGATAGTTTATCTGTGGATATGGTAATCCTTGCCCCAGGGATTGAACCGAATCCCGATGCTCCAAAGCTTGCAAAAATCCTTGATATTCCACAGGATGATAAAGGCTTCTTTACCGAAGAACATCCAGAACTTGCATCTGTGGCTACACCAAAGAGAGGTCTATTCATTGTTGGATGTGCACAGGGTCCAAAGGATATTCAGGACTCTATAGCCCAGGCAGAGGCAGCAGTGGGAAGAATTCTCTCATTGCTTCCTTCAAATAAGGGAGACGGAAATGGCAGATAGAATAGGTGTGTATGTATGTGAGTGCGGACCTAATATAGCAGGGAGTATAGATATAGACAAGGTTTTAAATGCAGTCTCTCCTATCAATGATGTGGTAGTAGCTGAAAGATATAAGCTTCTGTGCTCTGGGGAAGGGAAGGAGTTTCTTAAAGAGGAGATTAAAAAGCATAAGTTAACACACCTTGTGATTGCTGCCTGTTCTCCAAGACAGCATGAGACTACATTTATGGAGGTGTGCGAAGATGCAGGTCTCAACCCTTACCTGTTCCAACTTGTCAATATCCGTGAACAGTGTGCCTGGATTACAGAGGATAAGGAAGAAGCAACAGAAAAGGCGATAAGATATGTAAAGGCAGCTATAAATAGGGTTCGCTATCATACATCCCTTGAAAAGAGAGAAATAGAATGTAACCCTAATGTTCTGGTGATAGGTGGAGGTATTGCAGGGATGAAAGCATCTCTATTACTTGCGTCTGAGGATAGGAAGGTCTATCTGGTGGAGAAGAACTCCTCAATAGGTGGCGCAGTAGTGAACTTTGAGAAGGTATTCCCGAGTATGAAGCCCAGCTCCTCTATAACACAAGAGCTCATCCAGGAGGTGCTAAAGAACGATAATATTGAAGTATTTACCAACAGTGAAGTTGAAAAGGTCTTAGGTTTCTTTGGAAATTTTGTTGCAGAGGTGAAAAATAGAGAAGAGGATAGAAAGTATGAACTCAGAGTGGGGGCAATCGTAGTAGCTACTGGATTCAGCCTGTTTGACCCCAAGGAGATTCCTCAATATGGATACGGGAAATTTGATGATGTCTATACCGCTCTTGAATTTGAAAAGATGAATACCTCTGGTAAGATTCTTCTCAAAGATGGAAAGCCTCCAGAGTCTGTTGCTATCATCCATTGTGTGGGTAGGAAAGAGAAGGGCTATTGCTCAAGGATATGCTGTCTTTACTCTCTCAAATTTTCAAGATACCTGAAAGCCAAAATCCCTAATGCAAGAATATTTCATTTCTATTCTGACCTCTGTATTCCGGGAAAAGTATATCAGAAATTCTATGAGGAGACAGAAGGGATTGAGCTTATTCGAAGAAAGGAGATTGAGGTTACAAAGGAAGGTAAGAGTATAGTGATTAAATACAAGACAGAAACAGATAAAGAAGAGAGTCTCCCCGTAGATATGGTCATCCTTGCACCTGCTATGCAGCCGTCTCCTGATTCTTCTAAAATTGCCGAGATGCTTAAAATCTCACAGGATGATAATGGTTTCTTCTCTGAAGAGCATGAGAAACTTGCGCCGGTATCTACCTCAATAGAGGGTGTGTTTATTGCAGGATGCGCCCAGGGTCCCAAGAATATTCCTGACTCAATAGTTCAATCCGAGGCTGCTGCAGGAAAGATACTCTCTTCTCTTATTCCAGGTAGAAAATTGGAACTGGAAGCAAGAACTTCTCAGATATCGGAGGCACTATGTATCGGATGCCAGACCTGTCTCTCTGTCTGCTCATATAGTGCAATCAGTTTTGACGAAAGGAGACGGGTTTCGGTAGTAAATGAGATTTTATGCAGAGGGTGCGGAAATTGTGCTGCAGCCTGCCCATCTGGTGCAGCGACACTCAAACATTTTACTCCAAAACAGATTTATCATGAACTTATGGGGGTGCTGAGATGAACAATTTTGATAAGATTCTTGAATTTTTGAAGGATGGGCTGGACAAAAGGTGTTTTGATGCTGTTCTTATACCTGTAAAAGTCCCTGCTGGTGATTCTTATGCTTGGGTCCTTATTAAGGACAAATCACTACTTCAGGACGCATCACCTCTACCACCAATTATGGGAGTTCAAGGAGCTAAGGCGCTCTCAAGCATAACCAGAAATGGAGGAAGAAAGAAAATCGCTGCTGTTATGCGACCCTGCGAGATAAGGGCAGCAGTGGAACTATTTAAACTTGAACAGATAGAGCTGAAAAATATCTTCCTTATCAGTATTGACTGCCCTGGAGTATTGCCACTTAAGGAATGGCTTGAAAATATAGATAAAGGAAAGGATACATTTAAGAAAGCTTTGGAGAAGTGGGGAAGTGGAAATATGCGAGAGGTCTGCCAGATGTGTTATAGATTTAGTATGGCGGATACTTTTCAAGACCTACATATTGGAATAATGAAGGAAAAAGTCCTTTTCATCCCAAATACTTCTAAAGGGAGAGATGTCTTAAGTGAACTTGATATTACACCACCAGCAGACAAGGATATAACTGAATGGAAAGATAAGGTTAAAAAAATCGCAGAAGAGAGAAAGAAAAAGAGAAAACAGGCACAAAGTGAGTTAAGAACTAAAGTCGCTGGTCTTGATAAATTGCTTGATATCTTCAGTAGGTGCATAAACTGCCACAACTGTATGAGAGTCTGTCCTATCTGCTATTGTCGGCAGTGCTATTTTGAATCAGAAAAGGTGAAATATCCTCCTCAAGATTATCTTGCGAGAGCAGAGAAACAGGGAGCCCTAAGATTTCTTCCAGATACTCTGCTCTTCCATATCGGAAGGATGTCGCATATGACCCTCTCCTGTATATCCTGTGGAACCTGTGAGGATGCCTGTCCTATGGAGATTCCTGTAGCACAGGTCTTTAGTCTGGTAGCTGAAGAGACTCAAGAATTATTTGATTATCGTCCAGGCGCCAGCATTGATGAGCCAATCCCTCTTGCTACTTATAGGGAAGAGGAGTTTCAAGAAGTAGAATATTCTCCAAAACAGGAGAAGAGAAGTGCCTAAGGTATTGAGGATAGATAAAGGTGTAGAAGAGGGTATCCAAGAACTCCTTAAATTCCTTTTAGAGAGCAAGAAAGTCAAGGGAGTTTTTGCTCTGAAAAGGATAAACGAAAAAGGTGCAGTAGCCTATTCACTCATCACTGACCCAGCTCTCCTGAAAGATGTTTTACCTTTCTTCCCTTTAATGCCTGCAAATGCTGCAAAACTTCTTTCCCATTTTACCTTGATAGGACCTTTAAACGAGCCTATTGCAGTGGTTGCAAGACCCTGTGAGTTGAGGGCATTTATAGAACTTGTAAAAAGGAAACAGGGTTATCTGGAGAACTTCCTGTTTATATCATCAACCTGTGGAGGAGTCTATCCTTTAAAGATGGCTGTAAATGGAGAACTCAATGAAAAAATTCCACAATATTGGGAAGCAATTAAAAAGGGGGGAAATGCTCCAGATATAAGAGATACCTGTAAGGGGTGCGAACATTTCTTGCCTTATACTGCAGATATAACTGTTGCTTTGATTGGTAAAAAGGATATCGATAAAAGATGTGAAATCTTTCTAAATACAGATAAGGGAGAAAAATCTGTAGATGGTATGAAGGGAGAGGTTATAAAAGGAGAGATTGAGACAAAGGAAGTAAAAGATTTAAAGAGCGAAAGGAAAGAAGAGAAAAAGAAACTCTTTAGAGAGGTGAAGGTAGAAGAGTTCGGTATGAAGGGATTGATAGAGACTTTTGGGAGATGTATAGGTTGCCGTGGGTGTAGAAAAGCCTGCCCTATCTGTTTTTGTGGCTTATGTTTCTTCGATTCCCAAGTCAATGAGTATAAACCACATACTTATGAGATAGAGCTTGAAAAAAGAAAAGGTTTAAGGGTTCCTCCTGATACGCTATTTTACCATCTTGGAAGACTAACCCATATGAGCGTCTCTTGCGTAGGATGTGGTATGTGTGCAGATGTATGTCCTGCTAATATACCCCTTTCCACTATCTTTTTGAAAGTAGGAGAATCTGTTCAGGATGTGTTTGATTATCTTCCAGGAAAGGATGTAGAAGAGAAGGTTCCTGTCACTACATTTGAACCTGAGGAGTTGGCTGAAGTTGAAAAATGAGGAGGGAATATGAAAGATAAATTTTTACCAAAGATATTAGGTTTCCTCTGTAACTGGTGTGCATATGCTGGTGCAGACCTTGCTGGAGTGAGTAGACTGCAGATGCCACCCTCATTGAGAACCATCAGGGTTATGTGTTCTGGTAGGGTAGACCCTTTGTTCATTCTAAAAGCCTTCTTAAGGGGAGCAGATGGTGTGCTGGTTTCAGGGTGCCACCCTGGAGATTGTCACTATCAGAAAGGAAATTATTATGCCAGGCGCAGGTTTGCTGTGCTTAAGAAAATTTTTGAAGAGGTGGGGCTGGAATCAGACCGTATTCGGCTCTCCTGGGTATC
This sequence comes from uncultured bacterium, assembly GCA_964634335.1. Taxonomy (GTDB): domain Bacteria; phylum Hydrothermota; class Tepidihabitantia; order CAYHGV01; family CAZWJY01; genus CAZWJY01. The sequence goes on along the minus strand of CAZWJY010000004.1, from coordinate 1,229 downwards.
TGCATCCGAAGGACCAAGATTCTCAGAAGTAATTAAAGAATTTACAGGAGAGATAAAAAAGCTTGGACCAAATCCTATTAAAGAGGAGGTATTTCTATAAATAACGGTTTTAAGCCAAAGATTCTGGTCTTCTGATGGGGTCTTAGTCGCAGGGTGTCATCCAGGAGATTGCCACTACTGTCAATCTTTCTGAAAATCTCTTAGAGCTATTAGAGATAGCCGATATTGTCTTTGCCCCTACACTCTTGGATGTGAAATACAAGGACCTGAAGGCTATGCCTGATAAGTCCATAACCATAGGCCTATACCATGGTGCTGTTAGAAACTCGGAGAATGAGGAGCTTGCTCACATAATGAGAGAGAAGTGTCAGATTCTTATCGCTTATGGAGCCTGTGCCCATATGGGTGGTATACCCGGCTTAGCAAATGTGTCCAATAGGGAAGGAATCTTCAATACCGTTTATAAAGAGACTTTCTCAACAGAGAATTTAAAAGATATAAGACCTGTTACAGAATGGAAGGATGGGAAGGGGCATAAATTGACTCTTCCTGAGTTCTATGATGAGGTATTTGCTCTTGATGATGTTGTAGATGTGGACTACTATGTGCCTGCCTGTCCTCCTACTCATGATATGAATATGCAAATCCTAAAAGTAGTTAAAGATTTTGCAGAGGGTAAGGCACCTTTGCCTCCTAAAGGGACAGTGATAGCTTCTGAAAAGACTTTATGTGATGAGTGCCCAAGAGAGAAGAAGGAGAAGATTTCTATAGAGAAGATAAGCTATATATCAGAGGTAGAACTGGACCCTGAGAAATGTTTCTTAGAACAAGGGATTCTCTGTCTTGGACCTGCCACAAGGGCTGGGTGTGGTGCACCCTGTATAGAGGCAAATATGCCTTGCAGGGGTTGTATGGGTCCTACAGCTCTGGTGATGGACCAGGGAGGGTCTATGCTCTCTGCTGTCGCCTCTATCCTTGGAATAACCGATAAAGAGACGCAACTTACAGAAGAGGATATAGCCAAACTTATGGCTCAGATAAAAGACCCATTAGGATACTTTTATAGATTCTCCCTGCCAAAATCTCTCTTACGCAAGGTGGTCAAGGATAAGGAGGGATGATGCCAGAGGATAAAAAGTCAATAACCATCAGTCCTGTTACAAGACTTGAGGGACATGCAAAGATAGAGATATTTATGGACGACAAAGGGGATGTTGAGGATGCCTATT
>CAZWJY010000003.1:0-24035 GCA_964634335.1 uncultured bacterium | reverse complement strand
CTTAGAGACAGCCACCTTATCCTTAGGTTTCAACCCTGTAAAATCTCCTTCTAACTCCTCTCCTGTAGAGAGTTTCAGAACCCCCTTAGAGACACTCAGAACCTCAGCCACAACATACTCCTCTCCCCTTACCTCTTGGAGCTCTTCCACCTCCAACCCTTTTGAGGAGAGGAGGGAGGCAAGCTCTTCTGGGCTCTCTTCTATATCTACAAATTCAGAGAGCCATCTATAAGAGACCCTCATAGATTAAAAATATAGGAAAACATCCTTTTGTCAACCCCTGACGGATAGAGCTACCTTGCTCTAAAAATCCACTCTCCCACAAATGATTATTTCAGCCAATCCTGTCTTGACATCCCCTATTTTTTAATTATTATCCAGAATGGAACTTATTAAAGGGATTAGAGAGGCTGAAGAGAAGGCAGAGGAGATTATAAAAACTGCAGAGGCTGAGGGTAAAAGAGAACTCTCCCTCTCTGAGGAGAAGTCAAGAGAGATTATTGAAGAGGCTAAGAGAAGAGCCCAGAACGAGTTTGATAAAACCCTGCAAAGGGTAAAGGAGATAGCAGAAAAAGAGAGGGAGAAGATTCTAAAGGAGAATGAGAAGGAGATAAAGAGAATTAGAGAAGAAGGGGAGAAGAATTTTAATAAAGGGGTGAAATTTGTGGTCTCGAAGATTAAGGAGAGATGGGCTTAGCAAAGGTTGAAAAGATAGAGATAGCCTGCCATAAAGACCATAGAAAGGAGTTCTTATCTGAGCTTCAGGAACAGGGTATCATCCATATAACAAGAGTCTCAGAACCTTCTAAAGTGGAATCTGATGAAGAGATAAGAAGGAGAAGGGATGGATTATCAAAAACCATAGACCTCCTCTCCGGATTCGTAGAGAAGAGAGGACTCCTGGTAGGACTCCTAACCCATAAGGTAAGGGTCTCTAATAGAGAACTCCTCTCCCTGGTAAAGGGATATGATTTTAAAAGGGTTATGGAAAGGGCTGAGGAACTGAATAGGACCCTCTCCTCCCTTGATAGTGAAAAGAAGAGAATAATCTCTCAGACCGAGACCCTCCTCCCCTGGTCTTCCCTTCCCTATAAGATTAGTGAACTCTATAAATTGAAGAGAGTAGAGGTCCTCCTGGGAACCTTTGGGAAGAGAGAGGAGTTTGATAAGGTATGGGAAAAGGTCCAGAACAGACCTGTAGATATTAAGATAATCTCTGAGGAGAAGGGGAAATTATATTGCCTTGTAATAGCCCATAGAGATATTGAGGCTGAGATTAAGAGTCTCCTTATGAGTTCTAATTTTGAAATTATAGAATTGGAAGGGATAGAGAACTCTCCAAAGGAAGAGATAGAAAGACTTAAGGATAGTATAGAAAGGATTGAGAGGAGAAGGGAAGAAGTGCTCAAAGAGATATCCCTCCTAATCTCAGAGCTTCCAAAACTCAGGGTCCTGTATGACTACTACCAGAACCTTTTGATAAGGGAGGAGACCCAATCTAACTTCCTCTTTACCTCCAATACCTTCCTTATAGAGGGCTGGATAAGGAAGAAGGATATGAGGAAGTTGAAGTCCCTTTTAGAAAGATTCCCCTATACCAGTTTTACACCTGTAAAGCCGAAGGAAGGGGAGTCCCCTCCTGTAGTCTTAGAGAATAAGAGATTATTCAAACCCTTTGAGTTAGTAATTGACCTCTATGGTATGCCAAAGCCCAATGAGGTGGACCCCACCCCTCTTCTCGCTCCTTTCTTTGCCCTATTCTTTGGTCTATGCATTACAGATGCCGGCTATGGGATAATTCTCCTCATCCTCTCTATCATTCTATTAAAGAGGCTCAAAATGGGGGAGAAGCTATTAAAGATGATGGCTATAGGAGGGGTAGCCACCATACTTGCAGGGGCTATAACAGGGGGATGGTTTGGAGACCTCCCTCAGAGGATAGGTCTTGTTGGTTTTGCCAATAAGTTATTACTCTTTGACCCCTTCAAGACTCCACTCATCTTCTTTGTCCTCTCTCTCACCCTTGGCTATATCCAGGTAAACTATGGAATTCTGATTGAAGTCTACGACTCTTTCAGAAACAGAGAGTATGGAAGGGCAATCTTTGAGAACCTGAGCTGGTTTATTATCTTAAATGGAGTCCTTGCTCTGGTAGCTACAAAGTTTAAATTCCTTCCCTCCTCCCTTACCCCCTATCTCTTTATACTCGTCCTTCTATCTATCTCCTCTATCATTCTCTTCACCCGTAGGAGCAGGAGGGATATATTGGGTCAGATTCTATGGTTTAACCTTCTCTTCTTTGGATTATTAGCCATTATGAGTAGATTTGGCATCCTATCTTTTAGACCATCCCTATACCTATTCTGGGGTTTCAGCATAGCCATCCTTATAGAGAATTTTTATCTATTTTCAAAGACCAAGCCCCTTTCCCCTTTAAAGTTTGGAATCTTCTCATTAGTTCCCCTCACCTCAGTCCTCTCCCTTCTCCATTACACCTCCCCTATCCTGCCTTTCCTATTCGGTATCCTCTTCATCTTCTCCCTCCCCCATAACCGTCCCTTATTAAAGAGGATAATATTTGGTCTCTATACCCTTTATGGCTCTACAACCTTTATAAATGCGGTAATCTCCTATATAAGGCTTATGGCTCTTGGGATGGTCACCGGGGGTATAGCCATGGCTATAAACATAATCGTATGGATGGTCCTAAAGGTCCCTGGGATAGGAATAATCCTGGGGATTCTAATCTTTATAGCTGGGCATCTCTTCAATATTGCGATAAATACGCTTGGTGGCTTTATCCATACCTTCAGGCTCCAGTATGTAGAGTTCTTCCCCAGGTTCTTTACTGGAGGGGGGAAGAAGTTTTCACCCTTTAGGATAGAGACGAAGTATACCTCTATAACAGAAAGGAGGTGAGATGGTTGACCCAATAGGACTTGGTATAGCCATCACTGGATGTGCCCTTGCCGCTGCCCTGGCAGGGATAGGTTCAGGTATAGGCATAGGCTATGCAGCCCAGGTGGCAAATGGTGTCTTAAGTGAAGACCCTGAGAAGTTTGGTTCCCTATTTATCCTTGTTGCCCTTCCAGGAACCCAGGGCTTCTATGGATTCTTGGGTGCCTTCCTGGGAATTATGAAGCTCGGTCTTCTGGGTAAAGTAGTCCCCATAAATATCGGTCAAGGGCTCCAGATGTTTGGTGCGTGTATGCCCATAGCCCTTGCAGGACTGGGAACTGCTATATGGCAGGGTAAGGTCTGTGCCTCAGGTGCAGAGATGGTGGCAAAACAGCCTGGTCAAGTGATGAGACCTGTTATCTATGCAGCTATGGTAGAGACCTATGCTGTCCTTGCTCTCTTAGTCACTATCTTCCTTCAGTTGGGTATAAAGTTTGGCTAAGATGGGAATAGAGAGAGTTACAAAAAAGATAATAGAGGATGCCAGGAAAGAAGGAGAGAGAATCAGAGAGGAGTATAGAGACAAGGGTAAGGAGATAATAGAGAGGGCAGAAAGGGAGGCAGAAAGGATTAAAAAAGAATTTAAAGAGAGAGCAGAGAAGGAGGCAGAGGTTCTGAAAAGGAAAATCCTTACCCAGGCTCTCTTAAAGATAAGAAAGGATACCCTTACTGAAAAGAGAAGAATCCTGGATAAGGTCTTGGATAGGGCAAAGGAGGAGATACTTAAGGATAAGGAGTATCCAAAATTGATAAGGGGTCTTATAGAGAAGTATAGAGAGAGTGATAAAGATGAAGTCATCCTCTCTTCTAAGGATAGAGAGAGGTTTGCAAAAACTCTGAAAGTGAATCTGGCAGACCCTGCGGATATATCAGGGGGTGTAATAGTCAGGTCAGGGAAGATAGATAAGAACAGCTCCTTAGAGACAACCCTTGAGGAGATTAGAGATGAACTCCTTATAGACCTATCAAAAATCCTCTTCCCTGATTAAATAAGGAAGACTCATATAAACATTTTAGAAACCCTTAAAAATTCAAGTGCCGAAGGGGGGAGTTGAAACTCGTAGAGTCCACGACCCCCGAGGCACGGAGTGCCGAAGGGGGGAGTTGAACCCCCACGGGGTTGCCCCCAGCGGATTTTGAGTCCGCCGCGTCTGCCAGTTCCGCCACTTCGGCAAGCTCGTGGCGGTGCGTTTCACGATAGCCGCCACTTCGGCAAGCTCGTGGCGGTGCGTTTCACGATTGCCGCCACTTCGGCAAGCTCTTAAAATATAACCACACCTCTTCAATTGTCAACCATAGGTATCTTAAACTACCCACATTTATTAATGGTCATTGCAATGACAGAGACGAAGCTGTAAACCCATAAATTATGGGTAAATTTCAGTATAGCTTATCTTGACATTGGATAGACTTTTAATAAGATAGCCTATGAGATACTTAGTTACAGGAGGAGCAGGTTTTATTGGTTCAAGCATCGTAGAATCCCTTTTAGAAAGAGGAGAGAGTGTAAGGGTAGTGGATAACTTCTCTACAGGAAAAAGAGAGAATATAGAACCATTCCTGAACAGGGTTGAGTTTATTGAAGGAGACCTCTGTGATATAGAAGTTGCTAAGAAGGCTGTGAAGGATATGGACTATGTCCTCCATCAGGCTGCCATCCCTTCAGTCCCCAGGTCCATAGAAGACCCCTTAAAGACAAATGAGTCCAATATTACTGCTACTCTAAATCTACTCCTTGTATCCTTAGAGGCAAAGGTAAAGAGGTTTGTCTATGCCTCCTCTTCCTCTGTATATGGAAACTCCCCTTCCCTTCCCAAGAGAGAAGATATGCCACCAGAGCCAGAGTCTCCCTATGCAGTGAGTAAACTTACAGGAGAATACTATACAAGACTCTTCTTTAAACTCTACGGGTTAGAGACTGTAGCTCTCAGGTATTTCAATGTCTTTGGACCCAGGCAGGACCCTACATCTCAGTATGCAGCGGTTGTTCCTAAATTTATCACTGCCCTTTTAAATAATGACCCACCTCTAATCTATGGGGACGGAGAGCAGACTCGGGATTTCACCTATATAGAGAATGTAGTAGAAGCCAATATCCTTGCAGCAACAACCCCTAAGATAGCTGGAAGAGTCTTCAATATCGCTACATCTGAGGGGATTACAGTAAATAGGCTCTTTCAGACATTGAGAGAGATTGTTGGCGTCCGGATAGAGCCTGTGTATACCAAGCCAAGAAAGGGAGATGTCAAACACTCCTTTGCAGATATAGGAGAAGCAAAGAGGTATTTGAATTATAAACCCACTGTTGGATTTGAAGAAGGTCTTGAGAGGACTGTTGAGTGGTTTAAGAAGAATGGCTAAATTCCTTCCCTTTTCTCAACCCCTGATAGGGAGAGAAGAGATAGAAGAAGTAATAGAAACCCTTAAGTCTGGATGGCTCACTACAGGACCAAAAACGAGAGAGTTTGAAGAGGCTTTTAAAAGGTATATAGGCTGCAAATATGCAATAGCTTTAAATTCCTGCACAGGTGGACTCCACCTATCCTTAGCTGCCTTTAGTATTGGCAGAGGGGACAGGGTAATCACTACCCCTTTCACCTTTATTTCTACAGTGAATGTCATCCTCCATCTCCAAGCCCTCCCTATATTTGTAGACATAGACCCGAAGACTCTTAATATCGACCCTGAAAGAGTAGAAGAGTGCTTAAAAAAGAGAAAGGCAAAGGCAATCATACCTGTCCACTACGCAGGTCAGCCTTGTGATATGGATAGGATTCTAAGAATCGCTAAGAGATATGGTCTCATAGTGATTGAAGATGCTGCCCATGCAGTGGGTGCAGAGTATAAGGGTAGAAAGATAGGGAGTATCGGTGATGTCACCTGCTTCAGCTTCTATGCCACAAAGAACCTTGTAACCGGTGAAGGGGGAATGGCTACTACTAATAATAAAAGAGTAGCAGATAGAATAAGGGTCTATAGCCTTCATGGTATGAGTAGAGATGCCTGGATGAGATATACAGAGAAGGGGTCCTGGTATTATGAGGTTGTCTATCCAGGGTTTAAATACAATATGATGGATATTCAGGCTTCCCTTGGCTTACATCAACTAAGAAGACTCCAACAGTTCCAGAAAAGGAGAGAGGAGATCGCAGACTCTTATAATAAGGCTTTCCAGGATATGGAGGAGATAGAAACCCCTTATGTAGGAGAGAAGGTAAAACACGCCTGGCATCTATATGTCTTGAAATTGAGAAAAGAAAAGCTATGCATAGACCGTAACAGATTTATTGAGGAGTTAAGGAAAGAGAATATAGGGGCGAGTGTCCACTTCATACCTGTCCATCTCCATCCCTGGTATAGGAAGAATTTTGGTTTTAAAAGAGGAGCCTTCCCTATAGCAGAGGATGCCTATAGCAGAGTTGTATCACTTCCCATCTACCCGAAGATGAAGGATAGGGATATTGAGAGAGTGATAAGGGCAGTGAAGAGGATTGTGAGAAAATATAGGAAGCCTTGATAAAGGAGGTCTTTGATAGAGGGGTTGCCCTTGTAGGTCTCCTTCTGCTATCACCCCTTTTTCTAATTATAGCCATTTTAATAAAATTGGATTCAAAAGGACCTGTCTTTTATAAGGGGAGGAGGATAGGGAAAGGGGGTAAGGAATTTCTTATCTATAAATTCCGTTCAATGACCTATGGGTCTGGTATAGAGAGGGATGTCACGATTAAGGACGACACCCGAATCACAAGGATAGGGAGATTCCTGAGGAGAACAAAGGTAGATGAATTTCCTCAACTATTCAATGTATTAAAAGGAGAGATGAGTCTTGTGGGACCAAGACCAGAGTCCCCAAGATATGTGAGATTTTATTCAAATAGAGAGAAAGAGGTATTAAGGGTAAAACCTGGGATTACAGGCATAACCCAGCTTGCTTATAAGGATGAGGAATTATGGCTATCCTCAAAAGACCCTGAGGGTTTCTATTTAAGAGAGGTCCTCCCCAAAAAACTGGAGAGCGACCTCCACTATATAGAGAACCGCTCCTTCTGGAAGGATTTGAAGATATTGATAAAGACGATATTCCTTATAACATAAGACCATCCCTCTTTTCTCTATTGTAAAGAAGCCTTAGGATACTGCACTATTATATCTCAGTAAGTCTATCCCTTGACCCTGTGGAATACAACTGAAGGGTTCGGTTCTACTAAGTATTATCCCGACTATCTAACAGGAGCGTATCGATCTTGATAGATACTCTTTATTCCATGGGGTTGACGAAGGGATAGAAAGGGTTTATAAGTTAAGGGTGATTGAAAAGATTAAAGAGAGAATTTCTGAGGAAAGGCTTTTCCATTCCCTGATAAATCTCGCAGGGGAGAGGAGAGTCTATCTGGTTGGAGGGGCTATTAGAGATATCTACCTTAATAGAGAGGTCTGTGATTTTGACTTCGTAGTAGAGGGGGAGGGGATAGAGTTTGCAAGGAGATTTGCAAAGAAGGTAAGGGGAGCTTTTGTAATCTTAAGCAAAGAGGATGATGAGGCAAGGGTGGTATTTAGAAAGGAGATTATTCTGGATTTCATTGGATTAAAGGATAGAGATTTAATAGAGGATTTAAAAAGGAGAGACTTTACCATAAATTCCATTGCTCTGGACATATCTAAGGAGGGTGGACTCATAGACCCTTTTGAAGGGATGAAAGATTTAGAAAAAGGGATAATCCGCCCTGTATCCCCAGATTCCTTAAATCTTGACCCATTAAGAATCTTAAGAGCTATCAGATTTGCTCTGGAACTTGGGTTTAAAATTGATGGGAAAGTATGGAAGATGGCTGAGAACTTAAGTCTATCCAATATAGCAAAGGAACGGATATCCTATGAATTATTGAGGATTATGGAACAGGACGGTTCCTATCCATATATCAAAAGACTCCTTAAACTTGGACTGCTTCAGGAGATATTTCCAAGAGCAGAGAGGCTCTTTAAAGACTACCCCCTCTTAGAGCACTCCCTAAATACTTACAAAAAGATAGAAGATATCCTAAGAGAGCCAGGGTATTTCCAGGAGTTTAAATTGGAATGGGAGAAGTATTTCTCTACTATGGATAATAAGAGGGCTCTACTGAAACTCTCAGGGTTATTCCACGATATCTCTAAACCAGAGACTATGTTCATCAATGAGAGGGGAGAAGTCCATTTCTACGGGCATGATACCTTAGGAGCTAAAAGGGTAGAAGAGATAGCAAGGGAAGACTTGAGACTCTCCAGGAAGGAGATAAAGATGCTCAAGACCTTAGTAGCCAGGCATATGCATCTCCATCTCTTAGCTACAGCCCCTGAGTTGACTGATAGAGCCATAAGGAGATTCTTCAGATTATTGGAGAATGAATATTTTGGACTCTTTATCCTCGCCTATGCCGACGGATATGCCACTGCAGGAAAGACTGAACACTTAGAGAGAACCATAAGGAGGATGATTCAATTGAAGAGGGAGGATGAGGCTAAGGTAAAGATAAAGAGGCTGATAACAGGAGACGACCTCATAGAGATGGGGTTGAAGCCAGGACCCATTTTCAAACCCATCCTGCAGGAGCTGGAAGACCTCCAGCTTGAAGGTAAAATAACCACAAAGGAGGAAGGGGTAAGATACTTAAAAGAGATAATCTTGAAGAGAATTGCTCAACAGAACCATAAGATAAATTAAAAATGTAAGCCCCAGGGGGTTAAGGGTTATCAGGGTGAAGGAATTCATATATCCTCTCTGCAAACCTCTTCCCTATCCCTTTTACCTGAGCTATCTCCTCTAAGGAGGCTGATTTAAGTCTCTGTAGGCTCCCGAAGTATTGCAGGAGCAATAATTTCCGCTTCTCCCCTATCCCTTCAATCCTTTCTAAGACAGACCTCTTCGTCTTCTTCCCCCTGAGCTTTCTATGGAAGGTTATGGCAAACCTATGGGATTCATCCCTTATCCTCTTCAGGAGTTTTAGGGCAGAGGAATTACCAGGGATGGATACCATCCTCCCATCCTTGAAATAGAGCTGGTCAAACCTCTTGGCAAAGGCAAGAACAGGGATATCCTCCTCAATCTCTTTCAGTACCCTGAGGGCTGAGGATAGTTGCCCCTTCCCTCCATCCACAAGCAGAAGGTCAGGGAGTGGTCTTCCCTCTTTTAATAACCTCTTGAACCTTCTGGTAAGAACTTCTCTAATCATCCCATAATCGTCAGGACCCTTAACAGTCTTTATTCTGAACCTTCTATATTTAGACTTTGTTGGTCTTCCATCCTCAAATACTACAATGGAACCTGTAGCATCCTTTCCCATAATATTTGAGATATCTATACCCTCTATCACCCTTGGTGGTTTATCAAGGTTTAAAATCCTCTGGAGTTCAAGGATAGAGAAAGGAACCCTCTCCTTTGGAAGGATTTCAGTAAGTTTTAATAAGGCATTTTGGGAGGCTAACTTTATAAGCCTCAGTTTATCACCCCTCTTAGGGGTATATACCCTTACCCTTTTTCTTCTATGCTCTAAGAACCATCTCACAAAGACCTCCCCTTCTATGGGCAAGGGGAGAAGAATCTCTTTTGGTATATCAAAGGTATGGGTATAGATATTACGCAAGAGGGTCTCAAGGACCTCCTCTTCTGGAGTCCCTTTGGGAAAGGAAAGGGGATAGTTCTCCTTCCCTATAAGTTTTCCTTCCCTTACCTTAAAAAGACTACAGACAGATAGAGTATCTGTATAGGCTATACCTATAACATCTCTGGAGATGGTATCGTCCAATACCCCTGGTTGCTGTCTACGAATCTCTCTTAAGGAGAGGAGCTGGTCTCTCAGGATTGCTGCCTTCTCATAATTCTCTTCCTTTGCTGCCTTCCACATCTTCTCTTCTATCTCCTTTTCTAAGAGTATGGACTTCCCAGAGAGAAAGGCTATAACATCTTTTACTCGCCTTCTATACTCCTCTTCATCCACATTACCCTGACAGGGGGCAAGGCATCTATTCATCTGGAATTCAAGACAGGGTCTCTCCGGCTTTTTTAAAGGGAGCCTCTTATTACAGGTTCTTATCTTAAATACCTTCTTCACCCCTTTAAGCGCCCTTTTTAAAGATTTCATTGATGTGTAGGGACCGAAAAGGATAGAACCATCCCTTTTAAGACTCCTTGTAGGAAAGATTCTTGGAAATCTATCCCTTATGGTTATTTTCAGATAGGGGTATTTCTTATCATCCTTCAGTCTTACATTATACTTAGGTTTATTCAATTTTATAAGGTTCTCCTCAAGCACAAGGGCTTCCACTTCAGAGGATGTAACAATAAAATCCAGATCCCTTGCCTTATTTACGATAGAGCGTCTCTTAGAGTCAGGCTGGGGAGAGAGATAAGATTTGAGTCTGTCCCTTAAATCCCTTGCCTTTCCTATATATATTATCCTCCCTTTCTCATCTTTAAAAAGGTAAACTCCAGGCTTTTCTGGAGCCTCCATTATCTTATCCCTCAGCATATATAAAAGGATACTGAATAATCGGTTTTGTCAAGCCATTACCCTCTGAAATTTACCCATAATGGGTTTACATTCGACCTAATTCACCCTGTCATTGCGAGCCCCTGGGAAATAAAAGATAACGCTTATGGGAGAGTGGAATGAAAGGTATATTCTCCTCAAAATAATGTAAGACCAACTGCTATACTCTATTTCACAGGGGCGTGGCAATCTCGGTTTTACGCGTTGCGTCGCTACGCTCCTCGCAATGACTATTGTCGAATAGCCCGATAAATGCGGGTAAGTTTGAGCAGGAAAGGGTTGACATTAGAGAAGAATTGGATAAACTGTTAATGATGAGAACTGTATCAGTCCTCCTCTGGGGTCTATTTCTCCTCTCTTGTGGAACCCTCCAGAAGATGACAAAAGAGTTGGAGGAGTCCAGAAGGCTTTATAAGAGCCTTAGCTATGACTCCATAATAAGGAAGGAACCTGTATTATTAGAGCCAGAGGATAACCAGGAGTATAGGGCTCTACATATCGCATCAGGTTCGGTGATTGGAAAGGGGTGTAAGCTATTCTACTGTGTAACGGACAGCGGAGTGAAATTTGGAGAGAGGACAAGGTTTATTACAGAGAAAGGGTTCCCTCCCAACCATCTGGGTCCCTATAATGAGATAGGTCCTTATAGCTATATAGGTCCTCATACAGTTATAGGTCCAAACTCAAAACTCTGCCACCACGATTCCATAGATAACTGGGTGAAGATAGGTGAGAATGCAGTGATAGGAAATAATGCGTGGTTTAAGGATAACATAGATGTGGGGAAGAAGTCTATAATCGGTGACTACCCCAATATAGGATGTTTCAATAGATTCAGGGACTCTACAAAACTTGGAGAGAAGGTTATCCTGGGAACAGGTAATAGGTTTGACTTGGGTTGTGAGATAGAGAGCTGTATGTGGATGGGGACAGGTAATAAGATAGAAACCCTGGTAAATAACAGAAGGGGTTTTTTAGACCTGGAGAAGTATTTGAGAGAGAAAGGGAGGTTTCAAAAGGCAGGAGAGGAGAGATTGAAGTGGTAAGATAACCTATAACCTCACGGTCTACCTTCCAGGTAAACTTGACATAGGTTTTAAAAGGGGTATAGTGGGATATGGATAGGATAGTCTTCTTAGGTTCTGGAGGAGCAAGAATTGTTGTATTTAAACAGATCAGGGCATCCGGAGGTATATGGTTTACTCTTTCCAACAAGAATCTCTTAGTAGACCCGGGTCCTGGCTCTCTTGTAAGGATAACCAAGAGCAGACATAAGCTTGACCCCTCAAAGATAGATGCCATTCTATTATCACACCGCCATTTAGACCACTCGGCTGATGTGAATGTAATAATTGAGGCGATGACTGAAGGAGGATTTAAGAGGAGAGGGAAGTTATACCTACCTAAGGATGCTATAGAAGGGGACGACCCTGTTGTCTTGAAATACTTAAGAGGGTTCTTAGATGAGATTGTTATATTAGAAGAAGGAGGAAGATACTCTCTCAATGGGTTAGAGTTCTCTACACCCATAAGGCATAAACACAGAGGAGAGACCTATGGGTTCTTATTTAAGACACCTAAGATTAAAATAGCCTATATTGCAGATACCCAATATTTTGAAGAGCTCTCAAAGGTCTATAAGGCAGACATTGTAATTTTTAATGTGATAAGGCTTAAACCCTCAAATTTAGACCACCTCTCCATTCCAGATGTCAAGAGACTAATCCTGGAGATAAAGCCAAGACTTGCCATTCTTAACCACTTTGGTATGACCATTATTAAGGCTAAACCCTGGAAACTGGCAGAGGAGTTGACTGCACAGACTGAGATAAGAGTGGTTGCCGCATCAGATGGTATGGAGTTGAAACTTGAAGAACTCTATGCCCAGAATTGAACTGCTTAAAGATTCTACTGTAAGGAAGATTGCAGCCGGAGAGGTAATTGTAAGACCCTCATCAGTAGTAAAGGAGCTCTTGGAGAATTCCCTTGATGCAGGAGCTAAAAGGATTACCATAGAGGTGAGGAGAGGGGGTAAGGACTTGATTAGGGTTATTGATAATGGCTGTGGAATGGAAAGAGAGGATGTCCCTCTCTCCATCCATCGGTATGCGACAAGCAAACTCAAGGATATTGAAGATTTGAATTCACTAAGCTACCTTGGATTCAGAGGGGAGGCTCTGGCATCTATCGCCTCTGTATCTAAGCTTAAGATAATCACCAATACAGATGATTCAAAATCTGCTACCCTCTTAGAAGCAGAAGAAGGAAAGATAAAAGAGATAAGGGAGTGTGCAAGACCAAGAGGCACAACAGTAGAGGTGAATGCCCTCTTCTATAACCTCCCGGTGCGTAGAGGATTCCTAAAATCTCCCAATTATGAACTCAGGCTTATAATAGAGACTATAAAATCTTATGGGATTGCTTATCCAGAGGTATCCTTTACCCTTATCTCTGAAGGAGAGGAGATTCTTCTCCTCCCAGAAGCAGGTTCTATTAAAGAGAGGCTTCAGGTCTTCTATTCTAAGGAAGAGGTGGAGTCCTTGAAGGAATGTAGGATAGATAACCCTACCATCTCTATCTATGGCTATATCTCTGACCCCTTAAGACCCTTAGACTATCCCCTTCAACTCACATATTTCAATAAAAGACCTGCAAGGAATAGGGTAGTGGGTAAGGTTATGAATGAGGTCTATGGTTCTAAACAGAATCCTCCCGGCTATCTCCTATTCTTTAAAATACCCCCTGAATTATTGGATGTGAATATCCACCCCACAAAGAGTGAGGTAAGATTCAAAGACGAGAGATTTCTTTATGATTTTTTAACCCAGACAGTTAAAAAGACCCTTGATATAAAGGAGCAAGAAAGGATAGGAGAGAGACTATCTCAACAGGATTTCTTAACTGAAGAGAGGGAGAGAAAATTCTGGCAACTCCATAACTCCTATATCTTTGCTCAGGTTCAAACCGGGTATGTAATAATAGACCAGCATGTGGCTCATGAGAGGATAATATATGAGGAGATCTTAGAGAAGAGGGGTCAGCTATCTCAAAAGCTCCTGTTCCCCATTACCATTGAACTACCCTGGGAACTATACTCAATATTTGAAGAGGTAAAGGATACCTTAGCCTCTCTGGGTATTGAGGCAAAGGGTTTTGGGGAGAGGACTATAGTCATAGAAGCAGTTCCTGCCGAGACAAAGATAGGCAGACAGGAGATACTTGAACTACTGATGGAATTGAAGGATATGGATAAGGCGAAGCTCCATTATGAGGAGGAGGTGGCAAAGGTGATAGCCTGTAAGGCAGCAATAAAGGCAGGGAAGAGACTCTCCCAGGAAGAGATGGAGAGTTTGATAAATAGACTCTTCGCCTGCCAGAACCCCTATTTCTGCCCCCATGGCAGACCTATAATAATAAGGGTCTCCTTAGAAGACTTGAATAGAAAATTTGGAAGAGAGTGATTAAAGTCCCCTGTATTGTTGGTCCTACAGGTGTTGGAAAGACTGAGATATCAGTAAAAATGGCTTTGAAATATAAGGCAGAGATTATTTCTGCTGACTCCCGTCAAATCTATAAATATATGGATGTGGGGACAGATAAACCATCCCAGGAGTTACAGAAGCTGGTGAAATTTCACCTGATAGACATAATTCCACCTGATAAAGTGTATAGCGCTGGAGATTATGCAAGGGAGGCTTTGAGAATTATAAAGAGACTCCACTCCCAATCTAAAAGGTTTATACTGGTTGGTGGCTCTGGTTTATACATAAAGGCTCTATTCTCTCCTCTATTCCCAGATATAGGAAAGGATAGTGAGCTGAGAGATAAATTGGGGAAATTACCAACCCATAAGCTCTATCAAGAACTCAAGAAGATAGACCCTGAATCTTCCAATAGAATCCATCCCCATGATAGACAGAGAATTATAAGGGCTCTTGAGGTGTATGAGATTACAGGGATACCTTTATCCGAACAGTGGAAGAAAAAATCAAGACCTAAGGAGGAACTCCTGCCCTTTTATATAGGGCTCTTTCTAAAAAGAAGCCTCCTCTATTCCAGAATCTATAATAGATTTGATGAGATGATAAGGAGGGGATTTATAGAGGAGGTTAAGAGATTAAAGGGACTTGGATATTCTAAGGAACTGTATGCCTTCAATGCTGTGGGATACAGAGAGATATTTGAATACTTGGAAGGGAGAGTATCCTTAGAAAAGGCTATAAAAGAGGCAAAGAGGAGAACAAAGGAGTATGCAAGGAGACAACTCATCTGGTTTAAAAATCAACAGGGAATAAGATGGATAGACTGTGAAAATAGAGAAGAGGCAGAAGGGAAGATAGAGAGACTATTGGCAGAGGTATGGGGAGTTAATTGATTAAGATTATCTTTTTGGAAAGTATGAGGTTGTTGACTTTCAATACAGAGAAGTATATCCCTGAAGGAACTCTCTTGCCTTCATTGTCTCTCCCATCCCAGGAGAAGATATAGGCTCTGGGCTCTGGGTTCTGGATTTTAGCTAAGACTTTGACCTTTCTCCCTATGACATCATAGATGGTTAAATCAATAGAGGACTCATACTCCCTATCTCCTATCTCAAATCTTATCCTCACCCCCTCTTTCGCAGGATTCGGACCAAGGGTATAGAGGAATCTCCCCTCTGACAAATTAAGCCCCTTACTCTCTATCCCCAACCCTTTCCCTACATTTATATCATCTATATAAAAGCCCTCTGTGGGGCTGGTTGTATCACTCACAAAGGTGAATCTTACCCTTAAAGTCTCTCCTACAGGATAATTCAATTCATACCTCTCCTCCGCCCATTCACTCCTTATCTCCAATTTTCCCAAAGCTCCACCGCAACCGATGAAATCTAAGGTGTCCCACTCATTATCCTTATAGACCTCTACATACAGTCCTGCTGTCCCATATATGGGAAGGATAAATCTTCTCCAGAAACTTAGGATAGGGGTCTCCCCTATTACAAAGGGAGGAGAGAGGAGCCATTCATTTGAATTCCTTAAAAAGGTATGGGTGCTCTCAGCACCACAGTAGAAGCTGTGGTAAGGAGAATGGTAATGGCTATTGGATATGTGCCAGAGGTTATGATTCCCCCCCATCTCCCATCCCTCTGTTCCTCCCTCCACATCCTCTGCCAACCCTATCCTGCCTACCATTAAAAGTAGACTGTCCTTAAACTTATAGCCCTCTGATTCTATCCTTAAGGTTAGATAGGAGTAGTAGGAGGCTGGGCAGTCTGGAGATACCCTCACCTTATAGAATAGAGAGGGATCTTTTACAGAACCCCTTAAAACTGTCCCGAACCACACACTGTCCTCTTCCACAACTATTTTTGGGTCCTCTGATACCAGCCTTGCCCAGGTATTATATCCATTTCCAGTTCCTTTATTCTTTAATGACACCCTTATCAACACCTCATCAGAGGGTTCTATAAGGGAATCCATAAACTCTGATTTATAGATAAAGAGGTCAGGTCTTCCTACTATTATACTGGGATGAAACTCTCCTGAGTAGTTGTCCCCATTGACTATTAAGTCAAAGTATATCACCTCTTTATCAGGACAATCGCCCCCTATCTTAAAGCTGAATCCATCTATCCATACAGAGTCCTGGGATGCAAGCTCATCAAGGTGAGAGGTATTATCTATGAGTTCTATATAAGGGCTCTTGGTCTCAAGTCTAAGGTCTATATTCTTTGCAGACTCCCTACCCTGATTCTTAAACAGAAGGGAGAAGGAAACCTCTTCCCCAGGGTTTGGTATCCCGTCCTTATTATCATCATCTATCCTCTTATCCACATATTCCAGATAAGGACCCTCTGTAGTTACCTCTATCTCTCCCTCAAAGGGTAAGAAGTTATGGGCAGTAACTGTAAGCTGAAGTTTACCTCCTGATAGATGTGGAAGGGAGAAGACCACCTCCCCATTATTGGATGTGTTCCTCCTTAAATAGAGTTCAGTTGATTTCCATAGACATACCCTTGCTCCTTTTAAGGGTCTATCTCCATCCTTTACTATCACCCTTATGGTTCCACCATTTTCAGGGACAGAAGGTGGATATAGAACCTGAAGGTTTTTTGGTATATCTGTCCATACATTAAGTTCAGGGTCCCCTAAAAGATTCAACTGATACTGATGCCATCTATAGACATTCCGATCCCTTGAGAAGGCAATGAAGTGTGCCTTATCCATCCCTAAGGCTTTTCCTATCTCAAAGATACTATCCTTATATATCTTCTTATAGAACTCTGCATCAAATCTATCCGAGTATCCATATCCAGGGTTACCTGGCGAACCCCATCCATAGCTCCCATTCCCTATATAAGCCACTCCTCCACCCCTTGGATTCTTTAAGAACTCCTCTCCTATACAGTCATTAAAATCAAAGGCATTGGTCCAGCAACCTATGGAAAAGATAATGCTATTTCTTGGAGAGTTGGTAAGGGAGTCTATATCCTCACTAAGGAGTCCCTCTTCTCCTGTCCCCATATAGTTAACCCATCCATGCCCATCATGATTAATGATTGCATACCCCTCATTCATTGCTGAGATTACAGAGGCAGAACTCTCATTCCCTTTAGATTCATATAACTTTACAGGCTCTATCTCCTCTGGTATATACTTTTCATCTATCATATCTTTAGCCTTTCCAGCATCTGTGTAAGGATGGGTCCATAGAATCTCTGCTAAGAAGAGGAGTCTATTCTGATAATCCAAGGGGGGGTTCTTCTCATATTGGAGGGTCTTATTCACAAAGGTCTGCGCCTCCAATATATTCTCAACAGATGCCCTCCCAACCCATATCTCAGGGTATAAGTCGACACTATCCTCAACCTCTCCATAGATTCCATTATTATTTGCATCCCAGGTTCCATCAAGGTCTGAATAGTATAAATCACAGGGAAGCCAGTCCTCATTCCTTGGGGTTTGAATACCACTACTACACGCCATAGCAAAGGCATACCTTGTAGGGATAAACTGGACATCCCCTCCTAAGAGGAGCCACTTGAGTCCAGAATCCTTATAAGCCACTTTTAAGTAGTTCCTAATCTTCTCCTGAGTATCCCTCCCCTTAGAGAATCTGACAATATCATTTATCCTCCTCACCACTGCTCTTATCCCCTTCTTTGTCTTCCACTCTGCAAGTCTTTGAAAAACGGTATCAAAGGAGGTAGGGGTGATGATGAGATACTCAAACCCATTCTCAGCAGGAGGGGTTATCACAGAAGGCTCTCCCATCTTATACTCAATCCTCAAGTCTATCTTTGAGTAGAAGATGACCCTCTGGGTCTGAGGGATATATTGGATAGGGTGGATGATAATCTCTGCAACCACACTATCTCTGAAGTTTCCCTGACCTATAAATTCTATGATTCTCTCTGGATAAGGGGTTAAGGAGTTATATATCTCAGGATTGGGGGGGATGAATTTTGAGGGCTGGGGAGAGGAGAGAATCTGAGGAGGTTGGTAAGGCTTTAATGGAGAGGGTAGCCTGAGCTCACTCTTTACCGTGCTCACTGTGTCTACCCTTAATACCCTTGCCCCTTTTGGCAGATAGATATAGAGAGGAAAACTGGGAAGCTCCGGTGCTCCAGGTTGGGCTACCAATTCACCCCCAGGAATTCTCAAGGTTGTATAACTGTTATACTTTCCTGTCTCTATCTTGGGAAAGGATAACTCCTTAAAAAGCTCCTCTCCACTGAGGAGGGATACGATTATAAGGAAGAGAAGACTTCTCAACTATATCATCTCCACAGATAGGGCAACAGCTCCACCTCCACCAAGGCAGAGGGTGGCAAGCCCTTTCTTTAAACCCTTATCCTTCAATGCATAGAGGAGGGTAGTTAAGACTCTGGCTCCTGATGCACCAATCGGATGACCCAGGGCTATAGCTCCCCCATGCACATTCACCCTTTCCCAATCCCATCCCAGCTCCTTCCCATCTGCAAGGACCTGAGCTGCAAAGGCTTCATTTATCTCTATAAGGTCAAAGTAGTTAATATCTCTGCCAAGCTTCTCTAAGAGCCCTTTTACAGCTTTAATAGGTGCATAGAAGAGCATCTTGGGCTCAGTATGTCCAGTGGCATAGGCTGTAATTCTTGCCATAGGCTTAATCCCCTTCTCTAAAGCCTTCTCCTCTGACATAACTACTAAGGCGGCAGCCCCATCATTTATAGTGGAGGCATTTCCAGCTGTTACTGTCCCATCCTTTGTAAATACAGGCTTAAGTCTTGCTAAGGTTTCCAGAGTAGTATTTGGTCTTGGTCCTTCATCGGTATCTACTATAACAGGTTCACCCCTCTTCTGAGGAACCTCCACAGGAACAATCTCCTCCTTAAATTTCCCATTCTTTATAGCATCACAGGCCTTTCGCTGTGAGTTATAGGCATACTCATCCTGTTCCTCTCTTGTAATCTGTGAGTTCTTAGCAGTGAAATCACCCAGAGCACCCATATGGACATCCTCAAAAACACACCAGATCCCATCATAAATCATCCCATCAACCAGTTTACCATGGGTCATCTTCCTTCCAAATCTATAGTCTGTGAGGTAATAGGGGACATTGGTCATAGATTCCATACCTCCTGCCACTACAATATTTGCATCCCCTGCCTTTATTGCCTGAGCTGCAAGCATAACCGCCTTCAGTCCTGAACCGCATACCTTATTAACAGTAAAGGAGGGAATATCTGGAGGGATTCCTGCATATATGGCTGCCTGGCGTGCAGGAGACTGTCCCATACCAGCGGATACCACATTTCCCATAATCACCTCGTCTATCTCCTCTGGCTTGATTCCTGCCCTTTTTACAGCCTCTTTTATAGCGATAGCTCCAAGCTGGGAAGCCTTGAGAGGAGAGAGGGCTCCCAGGAATTTACCTATAGGGGTGCGTGCTGCACTTACAATAACTACTTCCTTAGCCATTCTACCTCCTTTTGCTTAGGATACAGGATTTTTTGGTCTTGTCAACTATATGATTTTTAATGATGGTTGACATTTGGATAATTTTCCTATAACCTAAGGGAGTGAAATACAGGAAAGGGAGTATACCCAAGATTCTCCTAACCACAGTTTATAGAAGATTTGAGAGGGATTATTATGACTATTTCCGCTCAAATACAAATAGCCCCTTTAGATTTTCTCTGCCCAGGAAAACCTCTTATGGGTTAAGATTTCTACGCCAGAATATTCCAGAGATAGAGATTTTAGAGTATCCAACCTGGCAGGAGTATATCCGGAAGCTTAAACAGGGATGGGATGTGGTAGGGTTCTCTTTCTATTTAAATGAGACAGGAGAGATTATCAGAATGGCAGAGGAAGCACGCAGACAAGGAGTAAAAGAGTTATGGGCAGGGAATTATGGGGCTTTGACTGAAGGGGTTGAGAATTACTTTGATAAGATCTTCATAGGTTATGGAGAAGAGAAGATAGCAGGACTTTTGGGTAAGAGAATAGAAAGATTGTCCCATCCGCCTCTCTTTTACCTCTTTTCCTTGGGTCCTTTCTGGCTCAGATACAAGATTTTTGGGGTTCTTTTTACCCAGAGAGGGTGCCCTATGAGATGCACCTTCTGCCAGACGCCTGCATTCTGTCCCAAGCCCTATACAATACCCTTAGAGGCAATTGCTGAAGTTTTGCAATATTACCGTAAGGTCGGTGTCAGGGAGGTTGTGATCTTAGATGAAAACTTTGCTACATTCAAGTCTCACACAGAAAGGGTAGTGGAGTTAATGAATCGATATGGATTCTATTTTACTGCTATGCTCAGGGCAGATTGGACATTAAAATATATTGATGACTGGGTAAGAGAGGGTTTTATGGCAGCTCTCATAGGGGTGGAATCTCTATCTCCAAAAATCTTAAAGGAAATAAATAAAAGGGAGGAGGTAGAGGCAGTGATAGAGTTTACTGAAAGAATGCACAGATACCATCGTTGGGTTCTGGGATACTATATGATAGGCTTTGAGGATGATACAGAGGAGTCTATAAAGGAGGATTTAAATAGACTATACAAGATAGGTATAGATTTTCATCAGCTTTGTATCCTCACCCCTCTTCCGAGAACTCCTCTCTGGTATGAGATAGATAGGAAATATGGAATATTTGAGAAGGACTGGCGAAAATATGATGCGAAACATTTAGTCTGGCATCACCCCAATATTTCTCCTGAAAAGATGGAAAGGCTTCTTGCCTGGGGATTCAAGAGGCTTAATACCCCCCAAAGATATCTTCAGAGCCTTAGGAATCTCATAGTTAGCTATCTCCAATCCAGAACATCTGGGGAAGGGGTATCCCATCTCCTTTCAGCTCCCAGATATGCCCTCTTCTTTAATGAGAGGGCTCAAGGATACCTTTTTTAAGAATGAGAGATAATCCCCGTATACTTTTCACCACAGCTTATCTTAGAAGCAAGGAAGATCTTTCAGATATAGGCGGTAACTATCCAGAGATACACTTTAGATGGTCATCGCTAAGAAAAATTTCTCTGGGACTCCGTTTTCTACGCCAGAATATTCCAGAGATAGAGATTTTAGAGTATCCAACCTGGCAGGAGTATATCCGGAAGCTTAAACAGGGATGGGATGTGGTAGGGTTCTCTTTCTATTTAAATGAGACAGGAGAGATTATCAGAATGGCAGAGGAAGCACGCAGACAAGGAGTAAAAGAGTTATGGGCAGGGAATTATGGGGCTTTGACTGAAGGGGTTGAGAATTACTTTGATAAGATCTTCATAGGTTATGGAGAAGAGAAGATAGCAGGACTTTTGGGTAAGAGAATAGAAAGATTGTCCCATCCGCCTCTCTTTTACCTCTTTTCCTTGGGTCCTTTCTGGCTCAGATACAAGATTTTTGGGGTTCTTTTTACCCAGAGAGGGTGCCCTATGAGATGCACCTTCTGCCAGACGCCTGCATTCTGTCCCAAGCCCTATACAATACCCTTAGAGGCAATTGCTGAAGTTTTGCAATATTACCGTAAGGTCGGTGTCAGGGAGGTTGTGATCTTAGATGAAAACTTTGCTACATTCAAGTCTCACACAGAAAGGGTAGTGGAGTTAATGAATCGATATGGATTCTATTTTACTGCTATGCTCAGGGCAGATTGGACATTAAAATATATTGATGACTGGGTAAGAGAGGGTTTTATGGCAGCTCTCATAGGGGTGGAATCTCTATCTCCAAAAATCTTAAAGGAAATAAATAAAAGGGAGGAGGTAGAGGCAGTGATAGAGTTTACTGAAAGAATGCACAGATACCATCGTTGGGTTCTGGGATACTATATGATAGGCTTTGAGGATGATACAGAGGAGTCTATAAAGGAGGATTTAAATAGACTATACAAGATAGGTATAGATTTTCATCAGCTTTGTATCCTCACCCCTCTTCCGAGAACTCCTCTCTGGTATGAGATAGATAGGAAATATGGAATATTTGAGAAGGACTGGCGAAAATATGATGCGAAACATTTAGTCTGGCATCACCCCAATATTTCTCCTGAAAAGATGGAAAGGCTTCTTGCCTGGGGATTCAAGAGGCTTAATACCCCCCAAAGATATCTTCAGAGCCTTAGGAATCTCATAGTTAGCTATCTCCAATCCAGAACATCTGGGGAAGGGGTATCCCATCTCCTTTCAGCTCCCAGATATGCCCTCTTCTTTAATGAGAGGGCTCAAGGATACCTTTCAGGTGGTCATCGCTAAGCTCCGCTTCTTAGAAGTTTTAAAGAGGTTCAGGATATTCAGAACAGTTCACTATGTGGGATTCACCATAGGGGGTTATGTGATTGCCCTGAAT
Organism: uncultured bacterium; assembly: GCA_964634335.1. Lineage (GTDB taxonomy): Bacteria > Hydrothermota > Tepidihabitantia > CAYHGV01 > CAZWJY01 > CAZWJY01. The sequence continues at coordinate 1,742 of CAZWJY010000003.1, read as the reverse complement.
ATGGGTAATTTTGGATTTAGTATCACTTATCTTATCCTCTTATCCATTATAGCCTTCTTAGGATTTCATGCTGCTCTCTATCTCAACGATATTTTTGATTTGGAGATAGATAGGGTGACAGGAAAGGAGACTCTTCTTACAGCCGGTATCTTACATAAAAGGTCGGCTATAATTCTTTCTGGAATCTTCTCTATCTCAGCCCTTCTCCTCTCTTATGCTATAAACCTCAGGGTCTTCTGGTTAGTCTTGGCAATTCTCCTCTTCTCCTCTATATACTCAGTTCCCATAATAAGGATTAAAAGGATATTCCCCTTAAATATAGTCAGCCTTGCTATTATTGCCCTTTTAGCAATGATTACAGGATTTAGTGTCCTCCTTCCTATAAGATATTTCCCTTCAAGGATGGCTATCCTTGTGCTCATCACCTTAAGCCTAACTTTTGGAACAAAGGATATGAGGGATATAAAGGGAGATAGGGAGAAGGGGATAAGAACTCTCTTCACCCTTTTAGGGGATAAGAGAGGGAAGAGGGTAAACTCCCTTCTTATTCTTATCGGATATCTCACCGCTCCTCTTATTTTAGCCCGTCCATCCCTATATTGGCTTGCCCTTCCCTGTGGCATAGCTACATCTCTTATTGCCCTAAGGGAGAGACCCCGAGAGGATTTCATATTCCTTATCTACATCTTCTTTGGTCTTTATATCCTTTATCTCATAGCTTCAAAAAGATTAAACTTTGGCTGTGGTTAAGAGAAAAGTGCTCTTCACTACCCCAATAAAACATAGAGACCTCAATTTTTTTGGAATAGCTATGCCTTACCCCTTTATAAATTTGAGGCTCGTCTTTCCTCCCTTTGGATTGAGATTCCTAAGGGAGAATGTTCCAGGGATAGAGACTCTTGAGTATCCCTCCTGGGGAAAATTTGAAAGGGTTCTTTCTAAGAAAGTAGATGTCCTTGGAATCTCCTTCTATACCTATGAGATTCCAATTGTTAAGGAGATGGTTAGAATAGCAAGGAGAGAATATGGGGTTAAAGAGATATGGGGTGGGAATTATGGTGTCCTCACCCCTGGAGTAGAAGAGCTCTTTGATAAAATCTTTATAGGTTATGCTGAGGAGCAAGTGTATGAAACCGTGTATGAAAAACCCTTTCCTGGTCCCTTACACCATCCCTCCATAGTCGTTGAGGAGTATACCCCTCTTGTTCCCTTTGTGAGGGGAAGGATGGGAATTCTGTTTACTCATAGAGGGTGTAATCTCAAATGCACCTTCTGCCAGACCCCTGTCTTCTCTCCCACCATCTCTCCCATACCCTTTGATGAAGTAAAAAAGACCTTGCTCCATTATCATCAAAAGGGTGTAAAGGTCATCCTCTTTGCTGAGGAGAATTTCAACCCTTATCTGAATAAGGAACTCATCTCTCTCATACAGAGTCTTGGGATGAGGTGGTTTGCCCAGACAAGACTTGACTATATCCACAATAGAGTAAAGGAGTTAGTAGAGACAGGTTTCATAGGAGGACTCTTTGGTCTGGAATCCTTTAATGAGAAAAACCTTAAGTTTCTTGATAAGAGGGAGGCAAAGGAGAAGATGATTGAGACCCTATTTGAGATGGAAAAGTATGAACTATTTGTTCAGGGCACCTATATGTTTGGGTTTGAGGATGATACAGAGGAATCTATTAAATGAGATATTGAGTTTTTAAACACTCTTCCTCTTATGGTCTATCATATCTTTGTCT
>CAZWJY010000002.1:29045-35710 GCA_964634335.1 uncultured bacterium | reverse complement strand
CAATCACACACCCCCCAGCTCCATCACTACATATCGCCGGAGGATTTGTGGAGTTGGTGATTTTGATAGGTTGTTTGCCAGACTTATCAGGACGACCATCCCATAATAGTTGGCCATTTTTATTTATCTTCTGGCAATATATCCCATTAGCATCTCCTCCAAGAGAGGCAAGATTGTGATGATTTATCCAGCATACTATCGCAGAATTGCCATTAGAACTCCCTTTACATATCACTGGACTCAGTCTGTGTCCATGTTGCTGGCTTTTCCCTCCAGAGAGGGGAGCATAGGGAAATGAGACTGCCACATCGTTGCTCCAGGTGTTACCACTTGAGTTAACATGCTGGACATATATCTCATATCCATGAGGCTCAGTAGAACTTCTTGGTCTCATATCTGTAAAAGCTATAAAGGCACCTTTACTCTCTTCGTCCGGAGATATTATAGGAAATAATTGTAAGCCCGAAGCTGTAGAAATTGTCCATTCAGCCTGGGCTATCCCTATAAAAATCCCAATCATTAAACCAAAAACTCTCATCTTGCCTCCTCTCTATCTAAGGCTATTAATTTAATTATAGAAGCCTTTCCTTTTAAGGATAGTTTACAGAAGTAAATGCCTGAAGATAAAACCCTTCCCTTATCATCTCTCCTATCCCATCGGATTTTATAAAACCCTGCTTTCTTGAATCCCTTATCTAAAATCCTCACTCTCCTCCCTGATATATCAAATATATCAAGCCTTATCCAAGAAAGGTAAAGTCTCCTTATTGTAAGTGACTATTTAGCTCTTAACATTGACTGAAAATATCTTATTTTTTAATATAGAGTTTTTAATTCCTTATATTTCTATTAGCAAATTCCTGCTTTGGGGTATTAAAAAGGTAAACCTTATAAGGAATGGAGGGACTGAGGGGAACCCTGATGTATGAAGAGAGGAACTTTATCCTGAGGGATTCTCCAATGCCACCAAGATAAACAGAAAGGATTCTACAAACTCTTATTCAGGAGAATACTGCTTTTTCTATAGATATAATAGATCCTAAGGAAATCTCAGAATGGATACCCTGAGCTGGTTTATGAAAGCAAAGTATTTCAAATAATGATTCCAATAGGACTTATGAATTTGGGACAGCAATCCTAATGAGAGACCCTAAGATACCATTCCCTCCAGGAGTAACTAACACCCTCTTCTACTTCTATATTATTACCCCTTGGCTGAATATAACTAATAGAACTCACCAGAGATATATAATAGAATCTCCAATTAGAAGAACCCTTTATACCATCCATAGGCGATGGCTATGGATAGAAGGAATGTCCCGTCAACTATTATCTCCCATCCTACACCTGGACTGAGAACCTTATTATAGTGTAGATAGGTTAATATAAAAATATATCCTAAGGGCAGAATAAGCCAATAGCCGAGAGGAGAAATCAGACCAAACCCAGCGCTTAGGAGAAGGGTTAGAGTCAGAATTGAGATTAAAGAGGTTATCAGCTTTTTTGTATTCTCAAGACCGATAATAATAGGGACTGTCTCCCTCCCTATCATCCTGTCACCCTCAAAATCCTTTATACTGAAGAGCAGAGACCTTGTGAAAGCTAAAACGAAGGCAAAACCAAAAGCGATAAAGGTTGCAGGACTTAGTCTTCCTTTAACACTCAGAAGGTGTAAGAATACCAATACAACAGCCCAGGCTAAAGCCAACAGAAAATCCTTTGACGCAGGAATATCCATAAGCCTCCTATATCTAAATCTCCAGCTTTTAGGGATAATATTTACCCTATAGCTTAACCCTAAAAGGGAGATAAATAGAACAAAGACCCCCAACCATAATCCAGACCAGAAGCTGAAGAATAGGGATAGGAGGGTTGAGGCAATCCCAATTCCTATAAGTTCTCTCTTATACTTAGTATAGAACCTCACCCTCTCAGGCTCATTAAACCCTACCGCATCCCAGTCTGTAAAATGATTCAAAAGGTGCATACCAAAAATATAGGATGCAGCAATCCATTCAAACAGGATTCTGGGCTCAAAACCCTGAAGTCTTGAGGTGGCATAACTCAATGACGCTGCACCTGCTGCAACATAGATATTGGACCAGACAAGAAACCCCATTATCCTGGAGAGATAGTATAGTATATTCCTCCCCTCCACCTCTTTGAGTCTTGCCACCACTCTCTGGATTAGCCAATTGGGTGTGGAGGCACCTGCTGTTACCCCTACAGTCTTAAAATCCCTTAACCTCTCCATATCCAGTTCCTCTTCGGTCTCAATGTGAAAGGTGGGAACCCCTTTCTCTTTTAAAAGCTGTGCGAGTCTCTTAGTATTTGCGCTATTATATCCTCCTACTACTACCATAGCCTCAACCTTCTCAGAGAGTTTTAAAGCCTCTCTCTGCCTCTCAGATGTATAATCACATATAGTATCAAAGACAAGAGTCTCTGAACTCTTCTCCTCTATCCTTTTAGACAATCTATTAAACTTCTCCCTTGCCTGGGTAGTCTGAGCCACTACACATATCTTTGCACCCTTTGGTATATCCTCCACATCTCTATCTGTAGCCACAACAATCCCCTTCCCTCCTGCATATCCCAATAGCCCTTTTGTCTCTGCATGCCCTTTATCTCCGATTATTGCTATTACATATCCCTCCTTTGCATACCTCCTCACAATTGCCTGGACTCTACTCACCTTTGGACAAGTAGCATTACATATCCTTACCCCCTTAGACCTTATCCTCTCATACTCTTCAGGTGAGACTCCGTGGGACCTTATAATTACAGTGGCATCCTTCTCTATCCTTCCTGTATCCCTTAAGATTCCTACCCCCTTTTTGCGGAGCAATTCAATCACCTGAGGATTATGGATTAAGGAGCCGTAGGTATATATTGGACCATCTCTCCTCTTTATAGTATCAAGGACAAGGTTGAGCGCTCTCCTCACCCCTGGGCAGAAGCCGGCATTCTTTGCAAGCCTTACCTTCATCTCTTTTCAATAAAGGCATAAGCGTCATGGTTATGAATAGACTCGTAGCTCTCCACTTCCACAGTATAATAGGTTATTCTCTTATCCTCCTCCAGTTTCTGAGCTACATTTCTTGCCACATCCTCTACAAAAGTAGGGTGGTCATAAGCATACTCGGTTACATACTTCTCATCTTCTCTCTTAAGTAAGGAGTATACAGGAGAGGATGCACAGTCCTCCACAAGAGAGATAAGGTCCTCAATCCATAAGAACCCCTTAAATCTCACCATCACCCTAATCTCTCCTCTCTGATTATGGGCACCCCTCTTGGCTATCTCCTTTGAACAGGGGCAGAGGGTAGTAATGGGCACACTCACCCCTAAGAAGAGTCTAACCTTATCTGTCAAAGAACCTACAAATTTGCATCTATATTCCATCAGTCCCACAGATTTAGAGATGGGCGCCTCCTTGGGTATAAAATAGGGAAACTCCATCTCTAAGTGTGCAGACTCTGCCCTAAGACCCTTCTTCATCTCTCTCAATATCTCCCCCACCTTTCTAATAGCTATCGCCCTTCTATACTTGTTCAATATCTCTACAAACCGACTCATATGGGTCCCTCTAAAGGTATGAGGGAGGTTAACATACATATTTATCTTAGCTACAGTATGCTGCCGCCTGTAAGCCTTATCAGATAGGATGATAGGATAATGGAGGTTTTTCACCCCCACCTTATCAATCTCAAAGTTATGCCTTGCCTTCTCCTTCTGCACATCTCGCATAATGGATAATAATAGGAACTTACCCCTTGTCAACAGAGAAACCCTTGACATCAGAGAAAAAGGGGTTATCCTTTCAAAGGAGGTGAGAATGAAATGGCTTCTTATAGGGTTATTAATAATAGGGATAGGTTATAAGGCTCAGGGGATAGCTATTACAGATTTCGAACCCCCTGTGAGTAGAGCCAAAACTTCCTTTATAATGGGCAGTTATGATTACGAAAGGAGTAGTGAAGGGAAGATTACTTCTGACCATGGAAATCTATCCCTGAATTTTATACAGTTCTACTCCTCCCTTCCCTTTGCCTATAACTCCTCTCTCTTAGGTTTGGTTGAAAGAAATGGTAGTGCTGAGGTAGACTCGGAGAGGATGGTCTATAATATATCTGGAAAGGGACAGGTGAATAAATATCTTTATAAGGATATCTTTGGTATGGTGAAGCTCTCTGTGGATAGTATAAGGGGATACTTCCAACCAAAATTCTCCTCAAGAGAGAAATTCTCTGCCTCTATGGGTCTGGGTTATGGAAGATTTATTGTTGCCACCCCTATGGCTCGAGCGGTAAGAGTGGCAGAGGAACTGGGAAGGGTGGACCTCCTTACAGGTCCTCTACCGGATAGCACTTACCTTCTTCTCGCTGAACAGCTTGACCCCTATATGATAAGGAGCTATCAGGAACACTATGATTTCTGGGAAAGGGAATATTATAGGGACATAAGTAGGATTTTGAGAGAATCTGGACAATTAAAGGAAGGGGTCCTGGGAAGTGTAGGCACTGTGGTAGTGAGTGATATATTGGATGAATATATTCTGCCACGGTATTATGGTTATGAGATAACAGGAGGATTTGGCTATACCCTCTCTATCCCTTCTGAGAATTCTTCTCTAAAGCCCTTCACAGAATTGACTTTTGAATTTGGTCGTCCTATAGGTCTTAAAAGCCAGCTTGCTGGATTCTTAACCCTAAAGAACTATATTATAGAAGGGAAATTTGAGAGTAGGCTTTCTCTGGACCAGCTCAGATTCACTTACTCCTATGAGATAAGTAATAATTTAGACCTCTTCCTTGCCTACAACCTCTCCGGAAGTATCCCCTTTGAAGAAACTCCCAGTCTATCCCAAGAGATGGATATAGAATTCCATTACTATATAGTAAACCAGCTCAATTTTACTACCCGCTTCTCTTTAAACACCCCTCCCGGCGAGTATACAAAATTTAAGACCTCCTTCTCTTCTGGAATAAAGTATCGTTTCTTCTAAGTTTGAAGGCTTTAGTTACTGGAGCCTCAGGCTTTATTGGTGGACATTTAACTGAGAGACTTATTGAAAAGGGATATAGGGTTAAGGTATTAGTAAGAAGAACATCAAATCTTCAGTGGCTAAAAGGTCTTGATATAGAAACAGTATATGGAGATATAAGAGAGCCGGAGAGTTTAATACCTGCTGTAGAAGGGGTAGACTATATCTTCCATATTGCAGGAGAGACAAAAGCAAAAAGTCCTGAGGTTTATGGTAAAGTTAATTATGAAGGGACAAAGAATATTTTCAATATCTCCTCTCAGGAGAATCCAAAACTCAAGAAATTCGTCTTCTTCAGTAGTCAAGCAGCAGCAGGACCGTCTCCTTCTCTTAAACCTCTAAAAGAGGAAGACCCACCAAACCCTGTAAGTGCTTATGGGAGAAGTAAACTGAAGGCTGAGAAGTTTCTATTAGAGAACTCTCATACCCTGCCCTGGATTATCCTCCGTCCACCCCTTATCTACGGTCCCCGAGACCCTGAAACTCTCCTCTTCTTCCAGATTCTAAAAACGAGGATAAGACCAGGAATAATTAGATATTTGAGTGTATGTTATGTAAAGGACTTGGTAGAGGCTACCATCTTAGCAGCTGAATCTGATAAGAGGTCAAGTATATATTTCATCTCTGATGGAGACATCTATACCTTGGATGAGATAAGTCTCTCGTTAGGTAGAATTATGGGAAGAAAGACTTTTAGGGTTCCTCTTCCAACGAAGATTCTTTATCTCTATGCCCTTCTCTTGGAGAATATTGTGAATAAACCAACAGTTCTGAATAGGGAAAGAGTAGTAGAACTATCCCAGAGATACTGGATATGTGACTCCTCTAAGATAAGGAGGGAGTTGGGATTTAAACCCAGATATCCTTTAGAGGAAGGGGTGAAAGAGACCCTGAACTGGTATATAGAGAACCGATGGTTATGAAAGAGGAGAAGGCTATCCTTCAGGAGCTTGAACAGGTATCCCAGAGATTAGAGATAGAGGTGATATACGATAGCTTTTTTGGGAAGGGTGGACTCTGTAGATGTAAGGATAGATACTATTTCATCATAAATGAGAACCTCTCCCCCAGGGAGAAGATAAGACTCTTCTTGGAGGGGCTCTCCTCTCTACCCTTAGATAATGTATGGCTTCCACCAAGGGTAAGAGAACTCCTTAAAAAGAGATGAGATTCCTTCTTATTTATACCACTGTGGGAAAAGAGGAGGATGCTGAGAGACTCTCTCCGTGAACTTCCTTGTATTAAGGGTTGACTAATACTAAAAATCATATAAAGTGTTAGAAAGGGGGGTAAAATGGGAGTAAAGTGTTTTGCAGGTCTATTGGCTTCCTTAGTAATAGGGATAGCCTCAGAATGGGAGGAGACAGGACCCTTAGAGAAAGCTATACCTGTCTTTATGCTCTCCTATGATAATATGGGGAATATATATGCAGCCACAGAAATCTGGGGAGATATAGGAGTCGTATTCAAAACTACAGATAAGGGGGCAACCTGGGAAAGGACAGCCCCTTTACCAGGGATAACCTCTACCCATTCTGTCCTCTGTGCCAGGGATGGAACTGTCTATAGCGGATGTAAGGGACGCAAAGCCAAAGTGTTTAAGTCCACAGATGGAGGA
>CAZWJY010000002.1:0-29035 GCA_964634335.1 uncultured bacterium | reverse complement strand
GGAGAGACATGGATAGAGACAGGAGACCTTGAGGGAGCTAAACCCTCTGTCTATTGTCTTCTTGAAACTGAAGATGGCACCATTTACGCCGGCACCAATCAGGGGGTATACAAATCTACTGATAGAGGAGAAACCTGGAAGATTACAGCACCCATTCCAGGTGGAGGGATACGCTCTCTTCTTGAAATTCCTAACTACGCCATCTATGCAGGTGGCTTCGTAGGAGGAGAAACTACTGCCTATGTTTATAAATCTACCAATGGAGGGGATTCCTGGGAGAGAACAGGCAAATTCCCTGCTCTCAAAGTAGGTTGTATAATGTCGCTCTATTATGCCAATGATGTCCTCTATGCTGGAACAGGATGCATCACTGGAGAACAACTGGTTCCTCGGGTATTTAAATCCACAGACAAGGGTGAGCACTGGACCAAGGCTGGAGAACTGCCTGCTGATGCTGGAGAGTCTGTATGGGGACTCATTAAAACTAAGAAGGGGGTCCTGTATGCAGGCACAGCCTGGGGATTCTTCGGAAGGAAAGGTATAGGTAAAATATTCAAATCCTCAAACGACTCCTCCTGGACACTAAGTGCCTCATTCCCGGCAAGCCCAGGAAGTAATGGGGTAACTTCTTTTATTCAAACCCCGGATGGAACAATATACGCCGCTGTAATAGCAGGGCTCGTGGGTAAGGTCTACAAGAACCTCTCTGAGACCGGGACGACCGGGATTGAAGAGAAGATAACCTCCTCCTTTGCATTCCAGAAATACCCCAGCCCCTTTTCAAAATCGATAACCATTAGATTCCAACTACCAGTAAAGACATCCATCTCTCTCAGAGTCTATGATATAACAGGAAAAGTAGTAAGGGTTCTTAAGAAAACCCAGAGCCTGGAGCCCGGAATCTATACCCTCAAGTGGGATGGTAGAGGTGATAAAGGAGAAGTCCCTGCAGGGGTCTATTTCATAGAACTGAAAACCCCGGAGGGTAGAGCAATAGAGAAGGTAGTGAAAGACTGAACTACTACCTCATCAGGATTACCTTCTTAGTGAGAGAAGAATTGGATGAACTCAGCTTATAGAAATAGATACCATTAGAGAGTCCACTCCCATCCCAGACTATGGTATGCCTCCCTCTCTCTATTCTCTTAAATATCCACCTTCTAACAGGTCTTCCCAAAATATCCAGAATCTCTAAGGTGAGAGGGCCTGACCTATTTAAAGAGTAGGAGATCAGAGGACCCTTTACTTCTAAAGTTAGAGAGGTAAGTAGCCTTGAGTCTTTCTCAACCCCTGTAGAGGGTGTATAACTCACATTCACCCTCATCATCCACTCACCATCCACAACATACCAGTTCCCAGGAACCCCTTCAAAGCTATGCCTCTGGGATGGTTTAACATAGATAAGAGCAGGGGAGATAGAATCTCCTGTCTTTACAGCTACCCAGAATTTACCCCTCTCAATCTCTACAGGTTTTGAAGGCTTAAACAGGGTAGGGCTAAGATTATTAGCATCCTGATTCTTTACCGCGGGGATTTCCTCAGACTTATAGAGCTCAGTCATCCCGTCGTCTCCGTATACAAAAATCCGAAACCTCTCACTGGTCCAGGGATGGTCTGGAAACTGGAAGAAGAAGAGGGTCACCTCTTTAATCTTCAGAGGATATCCAAGGGGGTTACCATTGGGGTCGGTAAAGTCCTTAGGATTAAACCTTGTAGCAAGGAGCAGGGTATCCCATTTCCCTAAGCCTCTTATAGTATAATCCTCAGGAGGCCAGAGGAAGTACTGAAGGGAGATAGTATCTGGGGATACCATCTCTGCTGTCAAGGATATTCCAGTCTGATTCTTGAGAAAGATTAGTGATAACCCTATCAGTATTACTATTCTATTCACCTTCTCCCTCTTCACAACAATATCTTTAATTCGTTCTACGGAAGCTACCTATTCCACGAGTATCAGTTTTCCAGTCTCCTCCTTCTCTCCAGTGATGAGCCGGTAGAAATAGATACCGGAGGGGAGCTTTTTTCCAGCATCATCTCTACCATCCCAGTCAATCTCATGAGTTCCGGCAGAAAGTCTCTTATCTATAATAGAACAGACCAATCTCCCTGTAGCATTATAGACACCAAGGGATGTCCTGCAAGGAACTGAGATATGGAATCGTATTTTTGTCTCTCTGTTAAAGGGATTAGGTCCCAGAACAATCTCTTTAAATGCTTCACTATGCTCCTCTACGGAGGTTGCAGCTCCATAGCTTACTATTGCCCTGATTATAGGATCACCCGCATTTTCAGGCCATTGTATACCAGAAAGGAGTGTCCAATTAGTTCCATCACCTATCGCTTCTCTCTCTGGATAGTCGAGCCCTCCGTTATCACATAAAACACCCAGTATCCCTGCCTCTATACCAAAACCGACCCAAAAGTCATCAGGGTCCATATAGAAATCTATCCCCATTTCTTCAAAATTCAGTAAGAGAAGACCTGCCTGTCCAGACTCTCCCTGAACGCTTATCTGCCATGGACCCACTACTGATATACCTGGCATACCGTTTGCATCATCCCATACTCCAAATGGAAACCCTATCTGTCCTGTCTGGAGTAGTCCTATTCCAAGTATCACACCCTTTAATGTACAAGGCTTAGGAGGTGTAAATCGTGTTGCAATGTATGCTGCACCTTGACTAGGATGGACTATCCACACTGTATCCCCCTCCTCAGTATCATCATAGCGAAGAGTATCTTCTTCTTGCAATAGTCTGATAGAAGGAGAGGGATAGAGTATCTCCTTAATTTTTGAGGAAGGGATAGGAATAGCTGATAAAGGAGGAGGAGAGAAATTATGTTCCATAGGTCTTTTGATAGAGGAGAAAAGCTCTATTCCCTTTAATATCTTTGTAGGCGAGGCTGTAATTCTATACTCCATCTCTCCCTGGGTAGCTATTGAGGAAGATGATGTTCTGTGTTGTGAGGCCATTATCGCCCCTCCCAGTGCCATTAGGCACACTACCACCATTACTTTACGCATCTCACCTCCTTTTTAAAAATATACCCCAAACTTTCCTTTTGTCAAGTATCTCTCTTATTTATCCCCCCTTGACACAGAGGGATTCTGTGTTATACTTATAGCCTTTAAAATGAGGATTGATATTAAAGAGATAAAGGGAGAGTTGCTCTTAAGAATCTCAGAGCTTAGCGAGAATAATGTCTTCTCCTGCTACCAGTGTGGGAGATGCTCTGCAGGATGCCCCTCTGCAGGCTCTATGGACCTCCTCCCAAATCAGGTGATGAACCTCCTACAACTCGGAAAGGTTGATAAGGTTCTCTCTTCCAAGACTATCTGGGTATGTGCTGCCTGCTTTACCTGTTCTGTTAGATGCCCTAAGGGGATAGATATTGCCAGGGTTATGGAGGCAGCAAGGGTTCTGGTTCTGAGGGAGAATATAGATTATACTAAGATACCCCCTCCAGAGGTAGAGACCCTCCCTGCTATTGCCCTGGTCTCTAACTTTAGAAAGCTCACCGCATGAGACTCGCCTATTACCCTGGTTGCACCCTTAAAACCACAGCAAAGAGCTTTGAGGATTCTGCTCTGAAATCTCTCTCCCTCTTAGATATAGAACTTGAAGAAATTCCAAGGTGGAACTGCTGTGGAACGGTCTACTCCTTAGCCTCTGACAATATTATGTTCCAGCTCGCCCCTATAAGAAACCTGATAAGAGTCCTGGAGATGGGAGAGCACAGGGTAATAGTCCTCTGCTCTATGTGCTACAATACCCTAAAGAGGGCAAACCTCCTGGTGAGAAGGGATAAGGAGACCCTTGATAAGATAAATGAATTCGCTTACTTGGAGGAGACAAAATACGATGGCTCAGTAGAGGTTGTGCATCTATTGGAAATCCTAAAAGAGATCCCTGATAAGATTAAGGAGAAGGTAAAGAGCCCCCTTGAGGGATTGAAAGTGGCACCTTATTATGGATGCCTCCTTGTAAGACCAAAGGAGGCTGCAATTGATGATGCAGAAAACCCTACAATAATGAATCCTATAATTGAGAGCCTGGGAGCTGAACCTGTCTATTTCCCTTACTCGGTTGAGTGCTGTGGCTCCTATCAGACGGTATCTAATAAGGAACTCGTAGTCCAGAGAACCTATGAGATAGTGAGTTCTGCCTATAATAACCATGCAGGTCTTATCCTCACCTCCTGTCCCCTATGCCAGTTCAACCTTGATAGACGACAGAAGGAGGTAATGGAGGCTCATCCAGATTTTCATCCCCTTCCTGTCCTATATTTTACCCAGCTTATGGCTTATGGCTTTGGATTATCAGAGGATGCAACGAGGTTTGATCTGAACTATATAGACCCCAAAGGAGTATTAAAATGAAGCTCTCTGAGATAAAGGATATTCTGGAAGCAGAGGTGATAGGTAGACCTGATGACTTAGAGAGAGAAGTTAAGATGGCTGGGGGTTCTGATTTAATGAGTGATGTCTTATCCTTTATGAAACCAGGGTCATTACTCTTAACAGGTCTTACAAATCCTCAGTCTGTGCGCACTGCAGAGATGGCTGAGATCATTGCAGTCTGCTATGTTAGGTCTAAAAAGCCTCCCCCAGAGACTGTGAAACTGGCTAAGGAGAAAGGGATACCTCTCCTCTTAACCCGCTTCACTATGTTTGAGGCATGCGGAAAATTATATCAGAGGGGTCTACCTGGGAGGATAGAGTATAAAGGGGATTAGATGGAAGAAGATAAAAAGCTTACCAGGGTTCAGGAACTGGTATATGAGCTAAAGGTGGGTGAGGTGATGACCAAAGATGTTATAACAGTCCACCCTAAAAGCAGGATGAGGGAACTGAGAAAGATATTAAAGGAGAACCGTATCTCAGGCGCCCCTGTGGTGAATGGAGGTCATCTGGTAGGTATCGTGAGTATTGAGGATTTCATTAACTGGTTGGGCAGTGGAGAAGGTGATACAGAAATAGAAGAGAGGATGTCAAGAGATGTAAAGACGATTTATGCAGATGAACCCCTTGTCCAGGCTGTGAGTAAATTTAAGAGATACGGTTTTGGAAGATTTCCGGTCATAGACCGTAAGACTGGGAATATGGTGGGAATACTTACAAAGGGTGATATTGTAAAGGGGGTACTCAAACGCTTAGAGGTGGATTATCATGAAGAAGAGATACACAGATATCGGGCAAGCCATATATTTGAGGATATTGTGGCTGACCATGCTGCGTTAAGCCTCCAATACAATGTGAAGGGAAGGGATTTTAAAAATGCCGGAAGGAGTTCAAGCGATTTGAAAAAGACTCTGAGCCGTTTGAATATCCACCCTAAAATCATACGCAGAGTAGTGATTGCATCCTATGAGGCAGAGATGAATATTGTGGTATTTGCTGAAAAAGGAGAGATAAGGGCAGAGGTGATGCCAGAGCTCATTAAAATAGAGGCAGAGGATTCTGGTCCAGGGATTCCAGATATAGAGAAGGCGATGCAGCCAGGATACTCAACCGCCCCAGACTGGGTTAGGGAGATGGGATTTGGTGCAGGTATGGGACTGAATAATATCAAAAAGTGCAGCGATGAGATGAAGCTTGAATCAACGGTTGGGAAAGGGACTCATCTTACAATTATTATTAAAATGGAGAAGGTATGAGACTGAAGGAGATTGTTGAAAGATTGAACCTTAAAGTTAAAACAGGCTCTGATAAACTCGATAGAGAAGTGAAAAGGGGATATGTCTCAGACCTCCTCTCAGATGTGATGGCTAATAGTAAGGAAGGCGATATCTGGGTCACACTTCAGACTCATGAGAATATAGTTGCCATTGCATCTTTGAAGGAACTGACAGGGATTATATTGATTAACAGAAGAGAGCCTGCCAAGGAGACAGCTAAGAAGGCAGAAGAGAAAGGTGTCCCCATACTCTTGAGTGAGCTACCTGCCTTTGAGCTGGTTGGCAAGTTATACAAACTCGGGATTCCAGGGGTATAGATGAGGGAATTCAGAGGAGATTTGCATATCCATACCTGTCTCTCTCCCTGCGGTGATTTGAGTATGTTACCAATGGAGATAGTAAGAAAGGCAAAGGAGAAAGGGCTGGATGTTATCGGTATCTGCGACCATAATTCTGCAGAGAATGTGACTGCAGTAAGGAAGGCTGGGGAAAGAGAGGAGATCTCAGTGATTGGTGGGATAGAGATAACATCAGAAGAGGAGGTGCATATCCTGGCTCTATTTGATAGCGATGATACCCTCTCTATTATCCAGAACATCATCTACGACCATCTGCCAGGAGAGAATGATGAGGAGACCTTTGGTTACCAAGTAGTTGTGGATGAGAAGGATGAGATAAAGGGAATAAATAGAAGACTCCTGATCGGTGCCACTACACTTTTGATAGATAGAATTGTTGATATCATCCACAGATTTAAAGGGATAGCAATAGCAGCCCATATTGATAGAGATAGCTTCAGTATTATCAGTCAATTGGGCTTTATTCCAGAAGGGCTTGCATTTGATGCCTTAGAGGTCTCACCCTTTCATACAGCCGAGGATATGAGAAGAAAATTTCCATCGGTCAATAACTTTCCCATAATCACATCCTCTGATGCCCACTATTTAGAGGATATCGGAAAGGCAAGGACCTCTTTTCTTATGGAAGAACCGAGCGTTGAGGAGCTCAGCAAGGCATTTAGAGGCATAGGAGGAAGGAAAATCCTGGGGATGTAGATGGAAGACCTCTCCTTGCATATCTTAGATATTGTTGAGAATTCAATCCGAGCAGGTGCTGATAGGATAGAGATAAGGGTGTGTGAAGATAAAGAAAATGACCTTCTCTCCATAGAGATTATAGACAATGGCAAGGGTATGTCAGAGGCTATATTAAAAAAGGCAGTAGGTCCCTTCTTTACCACCAAAAAAGCCAGAAGGGTTGGACTCGGTCTTCCTCTATTAAAGCAGGCAGCAGAGATGGCTAATGGCAAATTCTCTATCGAATCAAAAGAGGGTAAGGGGACAAGGGTGAAGGCAACATTTGAGTATAACCATATAGACCGCAAGCCACTGGGTAATATTTCAAAAACTATCGAGACATTAGTTGTAGGCAACCCTTCTGTAGATTTCTACTATGAATACAGAAAGGATGGTATCTTACATATCCTTGATACAAAAAAGATAAAGGAACATCTCTCTGGAATGTCAATCAGCTCCTCAAGAGGGATTGAGCTTATAAGAGAAAATCTGAATATGGAGGAGAATTCAAGATGAATAAAGAGGACTATCTCAAAGCCTTAAAAATTATAGAGAGATGGGGTGCCCGTCAGGATTGTGTAATTGAGATGCTCCACGATATTCAGGAGGAGTTCAACTATCTACCCAAGGATGTTCTGATTGAAGTGGCTAAGAAAACCGAAGTTCCTTTAGCAAAGATCTTTGGTATCGCTACCTTTTACAGAGGGTTCAGCTTAATGCCAAGAGGGAAGCACCGTATAGGTGTGTGTATGGGAACCCCATGCCATGCTAAAGGTGCACCACTAATTGTTGAAGCGATAGAAAGATATCTTGGGATTAAGGATGGAGAGACAACAAAAGACTTAAAGTTTAGTCTGCATACTACAGGCTGTGTAGGAACTTGTGGTTTAGCACCTGTCGTGGTAATTGATGAAGAGATGTATGGCAAGGTGACTCCTACCAAAATTTTGGAAATCCTTAAAAAATATGAAAAGGAGGAGGTAAAATGACAAGAAAATTAAAAATAGAGGACCTTGAGAAAATTAAAGAAAAGGTGAGAAGGGCAACAGTCCTAAGAGAAGGGGCAGGACGGGTAAAGGTTACAGTTCATATGGGAACCTGCGGAATAGCAGCTGGTGCACGAAAAATTATGAGTGCCCTTCTTGATGAGATAGAAAAGAACGATGTCAAGGATGTCTTGGTTACCACATCAGGCTGTGCCGGACTTTGCTCAAGAGAACCGATGATAACTGTTGAGGTATTGGGAGAGCCCCCTGTAAAATATGTTGACCTTACTGAGGAGAAAATGAGAAGGATATTTAGAGAGCATATTATGGAAGGTCGGGTTGTAAAGGAATATGCTCTCGCTATAGGGAGTGAAAGGGTCTCAGTATGAAAGCGTATAGAACTCATGTAATGGTTTGTGCTGGCACTGCCTGTGTCTCTAATGGGTCTCTTAAGATTAAAGAGGCATTAGAGAAGGAGATTAAAAAGAGAGGGCTTGAAAACGAAGTCCTTGTAGTTCCAACAGGGTGTAATGGGTTTTGTGGTCAGGGTCCAATTATGGTTGTCCAGCCTGATGGTATCTTCTATCAAAGATTAAAAGTAGAAGATATTCCCTATCTGGTGGAGGAGCATCTTTTAAAAGGAAGACCTGTCAAGAAGTTGATGTATGTGCCACCAAAGGAAGAGAAACCTATCCCAAAGATGATGGATATCCCTTTCTTTGGCAACCAGATGCTCATTGCCTTGAGGAACCGTGGTCTTATCGACCCTGAAAATATTGAGGAGTATATTGCCAGAGATGGTTATCGTGCATTAGCCAAGGTGCTTACCTCTATGACCCCTGAAGAGGTTATTGAAGAGATCAAGGCATCAGGTCTAAGAGGAAGGGGTGGTGGAGGATTTCCAACGGGAATAAAGTGGGAGGCTTGTAGAAGAGCAAAAGGAGAACCAAAATATGTAATCTGTAATGCTGATGAAGGTGACCCAGGGGCTTTTATGGACAGAAGCATTATTGAGGGAGACCCACATTCTGTCTTAGAGGGGATGGCAATAGGGGCATATGCTATTGGAGCAAAACAGGGCTATCTCTATGTAAGGATGGAATACCCCTTAGCAGTAAAGAGATTCAATATTGCTGTAAAACAGGCAAGGGAGTATGGACTTTTAGGGAAAAATATCCTCGGCACAGGATTCGATTTTGATGTTGAAGTCAGAAGAGGGGCTGGGGCATTTGTCTGTGGAGAGTCAACTGCCCTTATGGCCTCCTTAGAAGGAAAGGTTGGAGAACCAAGGGCAAAGTATATCCATACAGTAGAGAGTGGACTATGGGGAAAACCGAGCACTTTAAACAATGTAGAGACCTGGGCAAATGTTCCAGTAATCATCCTGCAGGGAGCTAAATGGTTTGCAAGCATCGGTCCTGGTGATGTAAGCCGCAGTCCTTGGGGAGGAAGTAAAGGAACAAAAGTCTTCTCCCTTGCTGGTAAAGTCTATAATACAGGGTTGATTGAGGTTCCTATGGGAATA
Organism: uncultured bacterium; assembly: GCA_964634335.1. Lineage (GTDB taxonomy): Bacteria > Hydrothermota > Tepidihabitantia > CAYHGV01 > CAZWJY01 > CAZWJY01. The sequence continues at coordinate 19,769 of CAZWJY010000002.1, read as the reverse complement.
ACACTCCGCGATATCATCTTCAAAATTGGTGGAGGAATACCTAATGGGAAAAGATTTAAAGCAGTTCAGACTGGAGGACCTTCTGGCGGATTTATTCCTGAAAGCCTACTCGACCTACCTGTTGACTTTGACCGACTAACCGAGGTTGGCTCTATGATGGGCTCTGGTGGTATGGTTGTGGTGGATGAGGATAATTGTATGGTAGATCTGGCCAAGTATTTTGTGACATTTTTGGAAAGGGAGTCCTGTGGAAAATGCGTTCCCTGTAGAGAAGGATTGAAAAGGATGAGAGAGATCTTAGATAGGATTACAAGAGGAGAGGGGAGAGAAGGAGATATCGAACTCTTGGAAGATATAGGTTTCACTCTGAAGAACGGTTCGCTCTGTGCCTTAGGAACAACCGCTGCTAATCCTGTCCTCAGCACTATTCGGTATTTTAGAGACGAGTATGAAGCCCATATCAAAGAGAAGAGATGTCCTGCTGGTGTATGTAAGGATTTGATAACCTATGAGATAGACCCTGAGAAATGCACAGGCTGTGTCCTCTGTGCAAAGGTATGCCCGGCTGGTGCCATATCTGGAGAGCCAAAGAAAACTTATAAAATAGATACCTCAAAGTGTATAAAATGTGACGCCTGCTATGAGATATGTAAGTTTAATGCAGTGGTGAAGAGATGATAGAATTCGAGATAGATGGAAGAAAGATAGGAGCAAAGGAAGGGGAGACAATTCTTAAGGCTGCACGCAGAGTAGGGATAGATATCCCTGCACTATGCTATCATGATGCCCTCTCACCATACGGTGCCTGTAGATTATGCAGTGTAGAGATAGAACATAGAGGAAGGAGGAGAGTCGTTGCATCCTGTTTATATCCTGTGAGTCCTGGTCTTAAAGTTTTTACCAATACAGAGAATATCAGAAGATTGAGAAGGGGCATCATAGAACTCCTTTTGGCTCGCTCCCCATCTGCAGAGATAATCCAGAAACTTGCTAAGGAGTATGGGATTGAAGAGCCAAGATTCCCAAAGGAGAAAGAGACTTGCATCCTCTGCGGTCTATGCACAAGGGTATGCTCAGAGATAGCAAGAGCAGATGCTATATCTCTTGTCAACAGTGGAGTTAAAAGGGAAGTTGCACCACCCTTCTATGAGATCTCTGATGCCTGCATCGGATGCGGTGGCTGTGCCTATGTCTGCCCTACCCATGCCATAAAGATAGAGGATGGATATATAAAGATGGGAAATAAGGTCTTTGGTAAATTGAAAGAGGTCATCCCAGAAGGGGAGACAAGGACTGTTAAGGAGATCTTAGGAGTAGAATGAAGAGGATAGGGGTATTTATCTGCCACTGCGGTCTTAATATCGCAGGGGTTGTGGATGTGAAGAGGGTAGCAGAGGAGATAAAGAAATATCCAGGGGTTATCCATGCAGAGGATTACATCTATATGTGTTCGGACCCAGGACAGGAGCTTGTGGTGAATACCATAAAAGAGAAGAACCTTGATGGGGTTGTAGTAGCAAACTGCTCCCCTACCCTGCATGAAGTTACCTTCAGGAATGCAGCCTCAAGGGCAGGTCTCAACCCCTATAGGGTGGAGATAGCAAATATCAGAGAGCAATGCTCCTGGCCCCATCCTGACAATAGAGAAGAGGCAACCAAGAAGGCGATAAGGATTATTCAGGCAACAATTGAGAAATTGAAGTCCAACTCCTCCCTCTATCCTATCCCTGTCCCTATTACCAAGAGGGCTCTGGTTATTGGTGGAGGGATTGGAGGGATTCAGGCTGCCCTTGATATTGCTGATGCAGGATATGAGACAGTCCTTGTAGAGAAGAGTCCATCCATTGGAGGAAAGATGATTCAGCTCTCTGAGACATTTCCTACCTTAGATTGCCCCCAGTGTATAGAGACACCAAAGATGGTCTCCTGTGGTCAACATCCCAATATTAAGATATACGCCTATTCAGAGGTAGAAGAGGTTAAAGGGTATCTCGGAAACTTTGATGTGACTATAAAGAAGAAGGCATCCTATGTGGATTGGGATAAGTGTAATGGTTGTGGGGAGTGTATGGAGAGATGTCTCACCTATGTAGAGAATGAGTTTGACTTAGGACTATCAAAGAGGAAGGCTATATACATCCCATTCCCTCAGGCTGTGCCAAATCGTCCTGTTATTGATAGAGAGCACTGCGGACATTTTACTACCGGTTTGTGTAGGGTCTGCCAGGCAACCTGTCCAAAAGAGGCTATAGACTTTAATCAGGAGGATACCTTTGTCCAGGAGAAGGTAGGGGCAATTGTTGTAGCTACTGGCTATGACCTCCTCCCACCTGAGAAACTTCCAGAATACGGTGGGGGTAGAATTCCTGATGTAATTAACGGTCTCCAGTTTGAGCGTATCCTATGTCCATCAGGTCCTACTAATGGGGAAGTGATAAGACCTTCTGACTATACTACCCCAAAAGAGGTAGCCTTTATATCCTGCGCAGGCTCAAGAGACCCTGAACATAATGTAGCCTACTGTTCAAAGGTCTGCTGTATGTATCTGGCAAAACAGGCTATGCTCTATAAACATGCAGTCCCTGATGGTCAGGCTTATATCTTCTATATAGACATCCGCTCAGATGGTAAGGGATATGAGGAGTTTGTCCAGAGAGCAAAAGAGGAGGATGGAATCCTGTATATCAGGGGAAAGGTGGCAAAGGTATTCAGAGAGAATGGAAAGGTTAAGGTATGGGGAGTGGATACCTTAACAGGAGAGAAGGTAGAGGTATCAGCAGACCTTGTGGTTCTTGCCACATCAGTCATACCCAGCAAAGGGGTTATGGAGCTTGCCAAGAAACTGAGAATCCCAACCGATGGGTATGGATGGCTAAGTGAGGCACACTTAAAGCTCAGACCTGTGGAGACTGTGACCTCTGGTATTTATATAGCAGGTATGGCGCAGTATCCAAAGGATATCACAGATACAGTCTCCCAGGCATCTGGAGCAGCAAGTAAGGTGATAAGCCTCTTCTCTCAAAAGGAGGTGACCCATGAACCTGTAATTGCTGAGGTTGACGAGGAGATATGCGCTGGATGTGGAATATGTGAATCCATATGCGCCTATGAGGCAGTTAAGGTAGATGAAATTAAAAAGAAGGCAGTGGTGAATGAGGTTCTTTGCGAAGGTTGTGGTGCATGCCAGGCTGCCTGTCCATCAGGTGCAATGCACCATCGCAACTTTACCAAGCGACAATTATTTGATATGGTTGAGATAGCAACCCAGGAGTATTGATGGATAAAAGAGTAGCAGTCATAGGTGCAGGGACTGCAGGAATCACTGCAGCCATTACCCTATCTGATTTGGGTTATAAAGTTTATCTCATCTGTAATACTACCCATATTGGAGGAACTATATCCCAACTCGATAAGCAGTTTCCCAATGATGCCTGTGGATTCTGCCAGGTCCACTCCCGCTTAGAATCGTCCTTATCAGAACTATGTCTGAAAAGGGATTTAAGTTCGCCGAATATTGGAATATTAACCAATACCAGAGTTAAAGAAGTATCTCCTGATAATAAAAGATTGAAGATAGAAAGGTATCCTCTCTATGTGAACCCTGACCTCTGTATAAATTGCCAGAAGTGTGAAGAGGTATGCCCCTTAGAGACTCAGAGCGAGTTTAACCTCTTCTCCAAGCGTAAGGCTATCTATACCCCTTATCCCTTTGCCATTCCCAATACTTATGTGATTGATGATAAACTCTGCAATAAGTGTGGAGAGTGTGTGAAAGTATGCCCTACGGATGCAATAAACTTAGATGATACATCAAAGGAGTATGAGCTTGAGGTGGATGGAATTATAATTGCCACAGGATTTACCCCTGTAGAACCGAAAGAACTCACAGAATATGGATATAGATTTGATAATGTAATCACCTCCTTAGAGCTTGAGAGGCTACTCTCAAAATTTGGTCCTACCAATGGAGAGGTCATAAGAATATCTGATAAGAAGACCCCAAAAAGGGTTGCACTAATCCATTGCGCAGGTTCAAGGGATAAAGAGAGACCCTACTGCTCCTCAGCCTGCTGTATGTATGCTATAAAAGAGGCAAGACTATTAAAGGAGGAGTATCCAGACCTAAATGTCTCCCTCTTCTATATGGACTTAAGAGATTTTGGCAAGGGATACTATAGATATAGAAAGGAGATAGAGGATAAGATAGAACTCATTCGCTCAAGACCTGCAAAGATAGAGGAGATTCCAGAGACAAAGAACCTCCTCTTGACCTATGAGACAGAAGATGGAAAGCTCAATACAAGGGAGTTTGAACTCGTGGTCTTAGTGATTGGTCAGGATGCATCCCAAAGGAAGGAACTTGCTAAATTATTCGGTCTTGAAGAGGAGTATGGATTTATAAAGACTCATCCCTTGTATGAGTTTAAGGGGGATGGGATATTCATTGCAGGCTCTGCTGCAAATCCCAAAGACCTTCCAGATACAGTTATCGAAACCCAGGCTGCCTGTGGTGCTTTGGCAGCTTCTATCGGACTTCCAGAAGTCAAGCCCACACCACCTATAAAGATAGAACCCTCCCCAAAAATAGGGGTGATGCTCTGTAGGTGTAAGGGTGAAATTGAAATCCCAGAGGATGAATTGAAGAAATTCTTTGAAAATAGAGGGATAGCCTTTAAGACTACTGACCTTTTATGCACAAGAGAAGGAGCCAAGGAGATTCCAAGATTCATAGAGGAGAAGGAACTTGAGAGGCTTGTAGTCTTAGCCTGTGCACCCTATGGGGTTGAGAGATTACTGAAAGAGAAGGTTAAGGAACTCGGATGGCATCCTGCCCAGCTTGAACTTGTCCCCTTAAGAGAGGAGGTAATATGGAATACCCCAGATGCAGAAGATATAACAAAAAGACTGGCAATCACAGCAGTGGAAAAACTGAAGAGGCTGGAGTATAAACCAGGAGAAAACCTTCTCCCTACACAGAGGGCACTTGTTATAGGTGGAGGAGTCTCAGGAATGGAGGCTTCCCTTCTCTTTGCCTCTTCTGGAATAGATGTAACCTTAGTGGAGAGGACAAATGAACTTGGAGGATATGCACCAAATCTCTCTGTATCCTTAGAAGGGGTAGATATAAAAAATTACTTGGAGGATTTAATCAAGAGGGTTAGAGAAAATGAAAGAATAGAGATACTTAAAAATTCTGAGGTAGTGGATTTTAAGGGATGGATAGGAAACTATACGGCAAAGATAAAGACAGAAAAGGAAGAGATAGAAAGAGAAGCAGGGGTGGTAATCATAGCCACAGGTGCTAAGGAGTATGAGCCAAAGGAGTATGGATACGGTAGAGATAATAAAGTAATTACCATAAAGGATTTAGAGAAACATTTGGATACAGGAATACCTGAACACCTGAACACCGTGTTAATGATTCAATGCGTGGGTTCAAGGAATGAGGAGCACCCATACTGCTCAAGGGTATGCTGCAGAAGGGCTATCAAGAATGCCCTAAGACTCAGAGAGAAAGGAATAGAGGTAACTATCCTGATAAGGGATATGATGACTTATGGACTCTCTGAGCTCTATTATAAAAAGGCAAGAGAAGAGGGGGTAGTGTTTATAAGATTTGATGAGGATAGACCACCGAGAGTAGAGAAGGGGAAGGTAATAGTCTATGATAAACTCCTTGATACTGAGATAGAGTTTAACCCTGACTGGATAGTCCTATCCACAGGTATTGTGCCTTCCAGGAATGAGAATTTGGCAAAAATATTAGGGGTAGAGCTTGATGAGGATGGATTCTTCAAAGAGGCAAATCCAAAGTTCAGACCAACTGAACTCACAAGAGAGGGGATATTTGCTATTGGGATGTGCAAAGGACCAAAGAGGCTTCCAGAATCCATATCAGAGGCTTATGCAGCAGTTGCCAAAGCCCTTGCCTTCTTAGTAAAAAAGGAGATCCCCCCAAGATTCTATGTATCTCAGACAAATAAACGGAGGTGTAGCTTCTGTGGGGTATGTGTGGATGTATGTCCAAACAGTGCAAGAATTCTGGATGAAGAGGAGAAGGTAGCTAAGGTCATAGAGGCGGTATGCCAGGGTTGTGGACTATGTGCCTCTGCCTGCCCATCAGATGCAGCCTATCTGGTAACCCTAAGAGACAAACAGGTATTCAGTATGATAGAAAAGATAGTGGAATGAAAGGAGGTTTAAATGGCAGAATTTGAACCAAAGATTGTAGGATTTCTATGTAACTGGTGCACATCTGCTGCTGCTGACCTTGCAGGGACATCAAGGATGAAGTATCCACCAAATATAAGACCCATAAGGGTGATGTGTTCAGGCTCTGTGGATATGTCCTATGTCTTAAAAGCCCTTTTTGAAGGTGCTGACGGAGTCCTTATAGGAGGATGTCATCCAGGAGACTGCCACTATATAAATGGAAACTATAAGACCAGAAGGAGGGTCCTCTTTTTAAAGACCATCCTCAAGACTCTAAATCTTGATGAAGATAGAGTATGGCTTCGGTGGATAAGTGCAAGCGAGGGGGTAAGGTTTACCAGAATAATAAAGCAGATGGTTGAGGAACTGAAGAAAAAGGGACCGAGCAGATTTGCCCAGAATCCCCAAACTTAGGAGGAGAGATGCATAAGGAATTCTTATCTAAACTCTTTGATGAAGGGATAATCCATTCCCTGCTTGTTCCTTTGAAAAAGCCAGGAACCCCTTTCTATTTCCCTGCCCTTATAAAATCCAAGGAGTTCTTATCCGATGCTTCAATATCTCCTATGGTGATGCCTGTCTCAGCTGCTACCGAGGTCTCAAAAATTACCAGGGTCTCTTCTCCATCAAAGACCATAGGTGTTGTCCTGCGTCCCTGTGAGATAAGAGCCCTTGTAGAACTTGTAAAGCTGAAGCAGATAAACTTAGATAATATTCTAATCATAGGAACAGACTGTGAGGGGACCTATACCCCTGAAGACTACGAGGAGTTAAAGCCTGAGAAGATAGACAAGGAGAAGATAAGGGAGGTCTGCAAGATATGTGAGTATCCCGAACCTCCATTGGCAGATATTATCCTGGGATTCTATGGAGGAGAAGGGATAGAGGCAAGAAGTCCAAAAGGAGAGGAGATACTAAAAAAGTTAGGGATAGAGAAGGGCTTTGATAGAGAGAAGAGGAGGGAGGAGATTGAGAGGGTAAAGAAGGAGAGGCAGGAGAAGGCAAAACAGATTTTAGAGGCAACAAGAGAGAAGGTTTCAGGTATAGAAAATCTCACAAAGTTCTTTGGGAGTTGCATAAACTGCCACAACTGTATGAAGGAGTGTCCTATCTGTTATTGCAACGAATGCTTCTTTGAATCCGATGTCTTCAGATTCGAAGGAGAGAGGTATCTATCCTGGGTAGAGAGAAGGGGCACATTACAACTTCCCAGGGATGAACTCTTATTCCATCTTGGGAGGATGAATCATATGGGGTTATCCTGCATAGGCTGTGGGATGTGTGAGCAGTCCTGTCCAAGAGATATAGAGGTAGCCCATCTATTCATCCTCATAGGCAGAGAGGGACAGAGGGAGTTTGGATATACTCCAGGGACATCCTTAGAAGAGCCTCTCCCCTTAGCCACCTTCAAAGAGGATGAATTTGTAAAGCTGGGTGAAGAGAAGGCTTGAGAGCAAGCCTTCTATTTGATTGGGATTGACTTTTAAGAGATTGTAAGTAATATATATTTATGGCTCTTCACTGGTTTCTTTTTTTTATCCTCTTCTCCTCCCTTGGAGGAGAAGGGCTTATTCTTGCAAGACTTAAATACTCAGGAGGTGGAGACTGGTATAATGACCCTGATGTTCTCCCTAATTTGGCAAGGGAGTTGAATAGACGAACAAATATATCCTGTGAGGAAAGGGAAGAGATTGTCTCTCCTCTTGATGAGAGACTCTTCTCCTATCCCTTCATATATCTTACAGGACATGGGAATATAAACTTCAATAAAGAGGAGGCAGAGAGACTGAGGAGGTATTTAGAGAGTGGAGGGTTTATCTATGCTGACGATGATTATGGAATGGACAAGAGTTTTAGAAGAGAGATAAAGAAGATATTTCCAAATAATGAACTCTTAGAACTTCCCTTCTCCCACCCTATCTACCATATCGTCTATCAATTCCCGAATGGTCCACCCCAGATTCATGAGCATTATAAGAATCGTCCTCCAAAGGGCTATGGGATTTTCTATCAAGGAAGGCTTGTGCTGTTCTATACTTACAACTCCAACATCTCTGATGGATGGACACCTGCTCATCAGGACCCAGAGAATAAGAGGGAAGAAGCCTTCAGAATGGGCATAAATATTGTTGCCTACGCAATCACCCATTGAGTCTTAAGCGGAATATCTTCATATTTATTACCCTTAGCATAATAGCCACTCTTGCCCTTCTCCTCTTCACCATTACCCCTAAGACAGTAAGGGCTCTCTCTGAGGTAAGGCTCGGTTTTCTCTTCTCTGCCCTTGGTCTATGGTTTATATATTTAGGATGGGATGCCTTAAGGTTTAAGATTATCTTTTCTACCTTGGGAGAGAGACTCCCATTACAGAAGTCTGCCCAGATAATCCTGATTGGAAGTTTTATGGCTGCCATCACCCCTTTTGGCTCAGGAGGTCTACCTGTCCAGCTCTATCTATTAGAAAGGGAAGGGATAAGACCGGCAAATGGAGGAGCTGCCCTACTTATTAGAGGATTACTGGTATTTATCCTCCTCCTCATTTCCCTTCCCATTGTTATGGTAGTAGAGGCAAAAACTCTTGGAGCAGGAGTAATATCCTTGCTCTTCAGATATCTCCTTATCATATATGGAATTCTACTATCTTTACTATTCCTCCTCATTTTCAAACCAAGAGTTATAGAGAATATAGGAGGAGGACTTGTAGGGTTTCTTCAAAGGAAGAGATTATTTGGTATATCTCAGAATCCCAATCTCAAGGATAGAGTAGAGGAGGAGATTATCAGATTTCGTAACCAACTGGTAGATTTTTTTAAAGGACATCCAAGAAAGGTCTTTTATGTTCTATTTCTAACATTTCTCTCCTCCTCCACCTTTCTCTTAATCATTCCTACTCTCCTCTATGGTCTGGGTCTAAACCCTCCGATTTTAAAGAGTATATTATTACAGATTGCCCTCACCTTTCTATTAAGTTTCCCTTTAACTCCTGGTGCAAGTGGGATAGCTGAGGCAGGAGGGGCTGCGGTCTATAGCACTGTATGCCCTCTCCCTCTCTTAGGTATCTATACCATTCTATGGAGGTTCTTCTCCACCTATCTTGGTGCAGGGATAGGAGGGGTAGTGCTTCTCAAAATCCTGGGGATCAGAGGTCTAAAGACGGTATCTGAGTCCACATCCTATACTAAGAGAGGCTAAGGGATGGATTCTTCCAGGAAAGGTAGTTGAACTCATCCTCAACCCTACATCAAAGGAGAAATGTTTAGCAGAGAAGGATGTTCCACCCCCAATACTCATAATGGGTAGAGCGGAAAATCCCTTATCCCCAAGTTGATAAAACTTATAGGTAATTATAAAACCTATCCTCAAAGGAGGATTGGATAGATACTCCATCCCTGTATTGAAGTATATCTCCCCTATCCCACCCCCTGTCCCAATCTGTTGGACCCCCAAGGAGGCGCCAAGAAGCATAAGCTCAGTTTTTGCCGAAGCACCGAGTCTTAGGGCTGTCTGAGAAGGAAGGGATAGGGAAACATCACTCTCATCCCTCTCCATACTCTTATCCCATTTTCCAAAATTTGCTCCTATATTTCCCGAGACATACCTGTTTACAGTATCCACAAAAAGCCGAGAGGAAGTGATCTCTGGGGGTCTTAAATTGGTAGGAATCATCTCTATATATCCGTAGTCCCCTTTAAGTTGACCATAGAAGTAATGCTCTATTACAAATCCTAAAAGGAAATCATCAGAGTCAAACTTCGCTCCAAGGGAGAGGGCTGGGCGGGAGGTAGATATTCTACCCCAACAATCATTCAACCATATAGAGTCGGTACTCCCCTCCCCATTCACTATAAGATTTAAAATCCAGTCTTCAGGCATACCCTCTAAGAACATAGTCAGGTTGGATACGGTCTGCTCTAAATGGGTCTTAAATTTCCCCTCTGCGTTATACCTTATCCATTTGAAACCCAGTCCCACTCCTATCTTATCAAAATCATAGGCTACACCAAAGAAGAGGGGAAGCGTCTCTAATTTTCCAGAACCCTCCATCTCTATTTCAATCACCTCCTCTCCTCTGATAATCCATCTAACAGGGATTGAATATCCTGGAGGGATATCTGGAACATCTGAATGGGTAAGGTAGTCTTCCATATCCTCATCAATAGTAGTAGCAAAGACTCCCTCCCCTTCTAAAGAGATATCGTATACATCCCCCTGCATAATCCCCATCCCTATCCCCACCCTCTTAAACTTCCCTACAATAGAGAAGAAGTCTAATGCTCCAATCTCTTGAGAGTTTATCTTTAAAGGGATATTAAAACCCAGGGGGAAGAATATTTCATTTGAAACTCCTATATTCAATTCACTATAGGAACTCTTTGGGGGGATGGCGGTTATCCCTATCTCTAAGGTATGTGCCTTATATAAAGAGGCAGGGTTAAGATAGAATCCCACCACCCCTTCAGCCCTTGCCACATCATAGTATCCAAAATTCAAAAAGTATCTGGCAGGAGAAGAGTAGCTATATTTTACAAGCCCTTCTATAACTCCATTGAATTTCAGACTCTCAGGAAACGGTGGGTGGAATATGGAGAAGAGGAATAGAAGCCACATAGAGATAATACTAACAGATAATCATAAATGGTCAATAGGGGAAATTTTCTGCCTTTCAAGAATCCTACCAATCTTCCCTGATAGAAGGGATGAGTCATCATAGTTAAAGTTCGGGCAACACGCCCTATAGACCTCCTTGATTCTTTAAAATGGTTGATTATGCTTAAAAATGAGGCTCAATAGATATCTCGCACTATGTGGACTCGGTTCAAGGAGAAAGGTTGAAGATATTATAAAAAGGGGGAAGGTAAAGATAAATGGAATAGTGATAGATAAACCCTGGTATAATGTGAAAGGGGATGATAGAGTTGAGGTTGATGGAAATAGATGCAGGATAAGGGACTTTACCTATATCATCCTCAATAAACCAAGGAATATCTTAACAACAAAGAGGGATAATTTTGGTAGAAGAACGGTTATGTCTCTTCTACCTGAAGGTCTGAAGCACCTCTTCCCGGTAGGAAGACTTGACTTTGATGCAGGTGGGCTCCTCCTTTTGACCAATGATGGAAAGCTCGCATACAGACTCACTCATCCAAAATTTGGAGTAGAGAAGGAGTATATAGTGAGAATAGAAGGGAAGGTCTCGGATAAAACCCTTCAGAGAATAAAGAGAGGAGTCTATATAGAAGGAGAACTTTATAGAGTGAAGGGGATAAAAATCTTAAGAGAGAATAAAAGAGATACACTCCTAAAGGTAATACTTATAGAAGGAAAACACAGGGAGATTAAAAAGGTATTCAAATCCCAGGGGTTTAGGGTTAGAGAGATAAAGAGGATAAGACTCGGATGCATAAGGCTTGGAAATATGAAGGAGGGAGAATGGAGGAAGCTTACAGAAAGGGAGGTGGAGAGGTTGAAAAGAGCGGTCAGGGGTTGACAATTAATAAAAGCCGCATATCATTTGGAAAGGAGGTCTGAATGATAAAGAGATACTTACCTCTCCTTCTCCTTTTCAGTTCGGCTTTGTGGGCAAAGGAGACGAGAATAGGCTACATAGACTCTGAGAGGATATTTAGAGAATATGAGGCAGCCTCTGAGGCTAAGAGAGCCTTTAATGAAGAGGTAGAGAAATATAGAGCTAAGGCAGATACTATGAAGAGGGAACTTCAAAAGGCAGAAGAAGAGTATGAAGCTCAAAAGCCAATGCTCTCAGAAGAGGCAAGGGCTGCAAAGGAACAGGAGATAGCAGGATTACGCAAGAGATTTACAGATTTTACCCAGAGCGTATGGGGAGAGCATGGTAAGCTGGAACTTAAACAGCAGGAACTCTTAGCCCCTCTGGTTAAAAAGATAAATGAGGCGGTTAAAAAAATCGCAGAGAAAGAGGGATACACAATGATCCTTGATGTAGCAGAAAGGAGTATAGTCTATGCAGAACCTGGACTGGATATAACTGATGAGGTAATTGCAGAATTGAATAAGGAGTACCGCCCTGTCCTGGCTATAAGGAAGAAGAAGATAGCCGCCTTTCCTCTCTTTGAGAAGAATAAGGAGGCTGTGGATGAGAATTTAGGTGAAGAGTGCCTTGATATCCTTTACGCTGAGCTGGGGAATTTTGAAGGAAAAAGAACAGATATTAAACTCATCTCTAAGACCGAGGTGGAGAATGCCCTAAGCAGGAGGAGTATCACCAATGTCGATGAGGCTATGGCAAGAGATATAGGGAGGATACTGGATGCAGACTATATCTTCACCGGAACAGTAGAGAAGCGAGGGGATGCTATAAAACTTGAACTTACCCTTTTTGAACCGAAGACAGGTAAGACCTATCCAAAGAAGGAAGCTCAGGCACCTAAGAGAGAATTTCTTAAAGAGAGCCTATTAAACCTATTCCAGGGATTCCTCTCCTATATAAAGAAGTGAGATTCATCCACCCTGAGAGTAGAATAGAAGAGGACACTGTTATATATCCCTTTGTCTATATAGATAAAAAAGTTACTATAGGAAGGGGTTGCAAAATATATCCCTATGCAGTGATCCTGGAAGGAACAGAACTGGGAAGGAATGTAATAATAGGACCAGGCTCCATAATAGGGTTTATGGGATTTGGCTTTGAAAAGAGGGAGGGGTTATATAAAAGAATCTCACATAAAGGGAAGGTAGTGATTGAGGATGATGTGGAGATAGGAGGGAATGTTACCATTGATAGAGCCACCAAGGAAGAGACAAGGATAGGAAAGGGAACAAAGATAGATAGTCAAGTGCATATAGGACATAATGTGAGGATAGGAAAGAACTGTATAATAATTGCCCAAACAGGAATAGGGGGAAGTGCAAAACTTGGTAATGGAGTGATTCTTGCAGGTCAGGTTGGAATAAAGGACCATACCATAATTGGTGACAATTCTATAGTCTATGCAAAATCTGCTGTCCTGAAATCTATCCCTGAAGATAGTAGGTTCTCAGGTATCCCTGCCAGACCCCATCTTAAAACCCTGAGGGCTATGGCAAAACTCCTTAGAGGAATTTGAGTCAATATACTATCAGACATCCTGTCTCCTACTCAGGTTTTGGAATCTATTATAAAAGGGTCTCCTCTATCCACCTGCTCCCTGCACCCCCTGATACTGGTATCCTCTTTGAGAAGAGAGGCTATATCAGGACATCGGTAGAGAATGCCTATCTCCATAGACATACTATAGGGCTTAAAAATGGAGAAGAGACAATCCTCTCTGTAGAACATCTCCTGGCAGCTATCTATGGAATGGGAATTGATAACCTTATCGTAAAGGTAGAAGGGGATGAGGTCCCTTTTGGAGATGGGAGTGGAGAAGTATTCTGGAACCTCCTTAAAAAGGCAGGAACTAAACCACAGGAAGGGAGGAAGAGTTTCATCACTCTAAGGAGTCCTATCTTTATCAGAGAGCCGGGCTCCTTCCTCTACATCTCCCCCTTTCCCTCTCTATTTGTCTCCTACCTCTTCTCTTATAACTCTAAGAAGGGGATACTCTTCTTAAATGTTAATAGACAAAGGTTGGAGAAGATAATCAGAGCCAGAACCTTTGGATATTACTCAGACCCGGACTGGCTCTGTTCTACCTTCGGTATAGAACTGGAAAGGGATGGAAAATTTCTCTTTGCAAAAGAGGAGAGGTTTAAGAATGAATTCCTTTACCATAAAGTGCTTGACCTTATTGGAACGCTTGCCCTCTTAGGAAAACCACTCAAGGCAGCAATTTTCGCCTATAAGACAGGACATAACCTCGGACTTAAATTTTTAAGAGAGATGAAAAGGAGAGGTTATGAGAGGACTAATCCTCTATGAGTCGAGATATGGAACTACAGAGGATATAGTAAGAAGGATAAGAGAGGAACTAAAAGGAGTAGAGACATTACCCTGCTCAAAACTCTCGATGCAGAATATTGAGAAGGCTGAATTTTTAATTATAGGCTCACCCATATATTTTGAAAGACTCTCTAAAGGAGTAGAAAGGCTATTAAAAGACACCTCCTTTCAGGAGAAGATAAAAGATAAACCCTTAGCCATATTCACTGTCTCCTTTGGTAGACATAAGAGATATCTCTCTTTACTGAAAAGGTTTTTAAAAAGAGAGAATATCCTGATAGAGTATCAATTCAGAGGCAAGGTCTGGATATTTGATAGGAGAAAGGAAGAGGAGATTTATGAGTTTGTTGAAAAAGTGAGGAGGTTTTATGGAGATCGATGAGATTAGAAAAACCCTCCCCCACCGCTATCCCTTCCTATTTGTGGATAGAATCACCCACATCAAGGAGAGAAGTATTGAGGGGATAAAGAATCTATCCATCAACGAGCCCTTTTTCCAGGGGCACTTTCCAGATTATCCAATAATGCCCGGTGTGTTAATTGTAGAGGCGATGGCACAGGTTGGAGGGATTCTTGTCTTAAAGAGAATAGAAAGAGAGAAGGATACGGTCGCAATCTTTATGGGAATAGATAAGGCAAGATTTAGAAAACCTGTCCGACCAGGAGACCAGTTGAGGATAACCGCAGAAATTCTGAATCTAAAAGGGAGAGTGGCAAAACTCTCCTGTAAAGCCTATGTAAAGGATGAACTGGTTAGTGAGGCAGAAATCTTGGTGGGTCTATCTAAAAGGGAATGATTCACCCTACCGCTCTTATCGATTCAGCCTGTAAGCTCGAAGAGGGTGTAGAAATCGGTCCCTTCTGTAGATTGTCTAAGAGAGTAAAGGTTGGAAAGGGAACAAGACTCAGAGGTAGTGTCTTTATCGAAGAGGGAACAGAGATTGGAGAGGGATGTGATATAGGATATGGCTGTGTCCTTGGTGCACCACCTGAGGATTTGAGGTATAAAGGAAAACCATCCTATC
This sequence comes from uncultured bacterium, assembly GCA_964634335.1. GTDB lineage: Bacteria > Hydrothermota > Tepidihabitantia > CAYHGV01 > CAZWJY01 > CAZWJY01. The sequence goes on along the minus strand of CAZWJY010000002.1, from coordinate 4,634 downwards.
TAAGAATAGGTGATGGGAATATCTTAAGGGAATATGTCACTGTGCATAAGGCTACCGAAGAGGGAGAGGAGACAAGAATCGGAGACAATAACTATATAATGGCTTATGTCCATATTGCCCATAACTGCAGGATAGGAAATAATACAATAATTACAAATGGTTGTCAACTTGCAGGATATGTGGAGCTTGATGATTATGCTGTTCTTGGAGGGATGGTTGGGATCCATCAGTTCTGTAGAGTAGGAAAGTATGCAATGATTGGTGCATATTCTTACTTAGATAAGGATATGCCCCCATTCTTAATAGGGAGGGGTAATCCAGTAGAGATAAGGGGGGTAAACCTTGTAGCCCTCCGAAGATATAACTTCTCAGAAGAGAAGAGGAGGGTTTTAAAAGAGGCATACAGAATAATCTTTAGACAGAATCTTCCTCTAAGTAGAGCAATAGCCAAAATAGAAGAGAACCTATCAGGGTTTCAAGAAATAGAAGAACTCTTAGAGTTTCTAAAGAATAGCAAAAGAGGTATACCTTTAAGGAGGGAGAAATGAAGAGAACCCTCGCAATAATTGTCCTTATCTTTGCCTGTAAGGGCTTTAATGAAGAAGAAGCAAAGGAAGATATTCTAACCCTTATAGATACTCAGGATAAAGAATGGTTTGAGATATCTCCTGAGATGGAAGACTCAACCATTATGGATACCATAAGAGATTCTACAGGGGTTATATCCAGGTTATGGAGGAAGATTGAGAAGGATATAAGGGGAGATACCATCACCTTTATAGAGGATACAGCCTTTGTAAATGTTATAGATACCCTCTCAGGAAAGCTGGTCTTCTATAAGGATACAGTAAGGTATGAGAAGGCATTGAGAGAGATAGTGAAGAGGAATGCGGTCTATGTGAGGGAGGATGATGGATGGAAGCTTATAAAAATATCTCCAGCAGAAGGTGTCTCAGATACCCTAATCTCTCCCTTTGCCAATATCCTATGGGTGGAAATAGGAAGAGATACCATAATACCCCGACTTACTCCTCCTGAATCTATCCATACCTTCCATAAGGGAGATAAGATAGAGATATTACTACGAACTACCCTTGATACTACAGAGGCTATAGGCTTTCTCTACACCGATAAGAGAGAAAAATTTATACCAGAAGGGAAGGAGAAGGACCTCTGGAGATTAGGATGGGAGGTAAGGGGGTCTTCAGGTATGCACAGGATGGTTATCTATGTCATAAATAGGAATACCCTCTTTGGCAATTGGCCTTATGATGCCAACCTCTGGGTTATCAATTATAGGATAAAATAGAGGCAGGCACAAAGCTGGACCGCCATCCCTTATAAAAGATTCTTAGACCTTACAAAAGAGATTTAGCTATCTTATCAAAACTACTGAATGAACCTCTCCCCTATCCCTTAATTTAAGCTTGACAAAGTAGATGCCAGAAGGGAGGTCTGACCCTTTAGAATCCTTACCATCCCAGACCAGAGTATAGGTTCCGGGTTTTAGGTTCTGACTCTTGATTAAGCTCTTTACGATTCTACCCGTAGCATCATAAATCTCAAGGCTTGCTTTGCCCTCTGCTGGTAATTGGATACTGATAGTTGAAGATTCCTTAAGAGGGTTAGGATAGATTTTTAAAAGAACCGTTGCCCCTTCAGAGCCTCTCTCTTTTATACCTGTAGGCACAACCTTTGGATCTACCTGAGCAAAGTAGATATCCGGATTACCATTCCGATTGTCCACCCATGCAATGTATAAGAGGCTATCCATACATATCACAACCCTTGGTGTATCCAGAGCTGTAGGTTGGTCAGTAACCCTGTAAGCACTTGACCAATTATGGGTATACAGGTCAAAGGCTTTAAGATAGATATTACCGCTACGATAATAGGCAAGATATGCCTTCTCACCATCAGTAGTTACTGCAGGTCTACTCTCTTCCTCAGAGGAGGTAGCAGCAGGAATAGTCTCAAAGAAATCTCCCCCCTCTGAGTAGCCGAGATATATATCTCCTCCTCTTTTATAAGCACAGACAAAGACATCGTTCTTTGTAGCTATGCAGGGCTGCAGCTCATCTATACCAGGCTCAAAACCGATGGGGACAGGGTCTTCAAGGGGTGGAGGGACATGGGGTCCTACATTCATACTCCTCACCCCATATACATCCCAGTCCTCTCCATTATAGTATTCATAGACAATAATTCCAGAGAGTAGCCCTACAGCCACCCAGGGTCTCCTCTCCTTATCAGAGCTTGATATAGCTGCATGTTCTACAAATTCCCTCTCAGTCATATATACACCCTCAATATCAGAATCTCCTCCTCTACTCCTCTGGCAGAGAAACCAGACCGCTTCCAGTCCCTCTTTACATATACCTATAACAGGTTCAGATGCATAATTCCCATACCACTCAGTCCCTCCTATCCCTACGGTTGCCTGCCAACTCTCCCCATAGTCATCAGACCTTAACCAGAACCATTTGGTCTTGATATATCTGCTATCTCCTCTCCCCTTACACATCAAGTATATCCTATCATGGGTATCTATACCAAGAGCGGGTTGGCGATGGTCAATACTATCGTTATAGAACCAGTATCCTCCTGTCTTTGTCCAGGCAGGATTCCACCCTCCGGAGACCCATCTATAGATAACCACATCGTGATTATCAGGCTTGGACGCCCATTCAAAGGCTATAAAGGGTTCACCCTTGCTATCTATATCCATAGATGGGAAGAGATCTGGTTCAGGAGTCCTTCTCACAGCTATATTTGGCGGTGGAAACCCTATCCCCAAGCAAAGGAGTAATATCATAGCCCCCATATCCACCTCACCTCAGAAAGACTACCCTCTTCACATATCTCTCTCCTTGAATTCTTAGGGAGACAAAATATACCCCTGAAGGGAGGTTTGAATCCCATTCTATCTTATAAATCCCAGGTTCTACACAGGTATTTAAAAGAGACTTCACCAGTCTACCTGTTGGGTCATAGATATCGAGAGAGACAGGACCAGGAGTAGATACCTGATATTCTATTACTCCTCTCTCTTTAAGAATGGAGGGCTTTATGGCTAAGAACCCCTGTGGGCTTTCAGAGACTGATGGAGACCTGATACCTGGAGGACGGGGAGCAGGTACTGTATCCTTTGGAGAACCATGGTATATATCCCATTTCTTTGTTTCCCAATTTCTCCTATCCACCCAGAAGATATGAGAACAGGCAGCTATCGCTATTCTCGGAGTATCTACAACCTCGGATTTTGTAGATACTGTTTCAGGTTCTGACCAGGTCTGTCCATTATCTGGAGAGTATTTATATAAGACATTTCCAGAAGGGGCATCATGACTCTCTCCATAATAATAGGCAACCCCAACCTTCTCTTGATTACATACCACTACAGGACGATGCTTGACCCCTGGAGTAGTATCTATATTTACAGAAGTAAAGGTCTTACCCTTATCCGTAGAATAGGCAACATAGGCATCATCGCCAGAGGTATATGCACAATAAAAGTAGTCGCCACTGGAAACAAGGTAGGGGTCGTGCTCATCTATTTCCGAGTCTCCTGCAATAGTCAGGGGAGCATCATATTCAGGAGGACCATAGTCAAGGGTATCTCCTTCCACTATCTTAATATCCTTAGACTCATTCCCATACTCATAGGCTATAAGAGGGTGAGTCAATTCAAGAAGATGCTTTTGGATATAGAGGGCGATGGAAGGCTTCCCCTCTTTAATCCCAGAGTCTTGAACCACAGGCACGCCATATAAAACCTTGAAGTTGGATAGGCAGAGACTATCCCTCCCTTTACCTGTGTAGGGTATATAGCCATAGAAAGAACGGATATCCGCATCCCCATCTGGTTTGTTATACTGGAAGACTATCCATAGATAGAGAGTATCCTTTGTCCCCCAGATAGCGATATCAGGATAGGAACAGTTCCTATACCAATCTCTTGCCCTTTCATCCTCTAAATAGTATACTTCCCATGTATTCCTCTTCTCCTCTTTGTTTCGTAAAAAATAGAGGGCATTGGGCCAATTAGTAACTGGAGATGTCCCTTCTACAACCACAAAGACTTCATTACGAGGACCTATAGCAATGGATGGATGGAGATTGCTCCTCCTCTCATCTATAAGAGGCCAATTCATCCATGGAGCCTTCCAGGTCTTCCCCCCATCCTCAGACATCACAATCCCTACATCCCATTCTCCTGGAACCCTCTCATATTGGTAGGCAACATAAAGGTTCCCTTTGTAATCCCTGGCTGCCACTGGATAAAACTCACTATACTCTGTTCCTACCACTTTATTGTTTGGGGGAAGAGAGAAGGGAGTAAAGGAGTAAGAAGGAGAAGAAGGGGGTAGAAGTGTCGGTCCTATCTTTATGACTGGAGAACCTATCACCCAGTTGAGGGTGAGGAATAGAATAAGGACAGAACAGCTCTTCATCTACACCTCCTTTTTAGAGTTTATAGGAAAAATCTACCCTGTCAAGGGCTGGCTTTATGGATGGAGTCAATCTCCTTGAGTAAGCATAAATCAGGTAAGAAAGGGCGTAGTATCCTCTCTCTTCTTATCCACAAGAGTCCTAAAGGGCTGAGCAGAGACATTATAAATCCCCAAGGAGAC
>CAZWJY010000001.1:0-39429 GCA_964634335.1 uncultured bacterium | reverse complement strand
AATCCAGGATATGGAAGTAGGTATCTCTGGATGGTAGGGAAGACAGCCAAAAAGGGGGTTGACTAAGGGGAAATTTTTTATAAAATATTAAAAGGGCCCGTAGCTCAGTTGGCTTAGAGCAGCTGACTCATAATCAGCGGGTCGTAGGTTCGAGTCCTACCGGGCCCATAGAAGGATGGAGCAGATTTCCTGGGAGATACACCTGGCAAAGAGACACCCCTTAAAGACTACGGTTGTTTCTTTTATCCTTATAGCCTTCCTCATACTTACCTATCTCCTCTATGGTCCTCTCTGGCTCTTCTTCACGCTCATAGTCTTCTTCATTACCCTAAACCCCTATTTTCTTCCTCACACCTATACCCTGGATAAGGAAGGGATTTTGATAGATAAAAGGATTTATAAGACAAGGAGGAGATGGAAGGAGTTCAGGAGATTCTACCTTACAAAAAATGGATTGGTTCTCTCTACTTTTCATAAAAGGAATTTCTTGGACAATTTTAGAGGACTTCACATCCTTTTACCCCCTGACTCTGAGAAGGTGATAGAATTTATCAGGGATAGGCTCACTCCCCCTCTTGACAAATCCTCTTTTCCTATTAAGATTTGAGGGGTATGATTTATAAGGGATTCTTTAAACTATGAAAGGAGGTGCTGGTATGCTAAAGAGAATAGCCAGTGCAGTCATGCTTATAGGGTTCTCTTTTGCCCTATTAAGCACTGGTTGCCATCGCTATGCCTCAAAAAAGACCCTTGCAGAGTTGGAGGAGGCAAGGATGGCTGCTGAGGCAGCTGAGGCTAAGGCAAGAGATCTGGAGGCAGAGTTGAAGAGATTGGAAGAGGAGATAGCTACCAAGAAGGCAAAGGTGGATGAACTGAAGGCAGAACTTGAGAAGTGCAAGAGTATAAAACCTAAAAGAAAATAAGGAGGAGAAATGGGAAAGAGATTAACCATAATTTTTGGTCTCTTGGTTTTTCTCTCTGGCATATCCCTTGCCCAGGAGAAGAGATTGACCGAAAAGGAGGCGAGAGCCCTTATTGAGGAGTATCATGCCAGAGAAGAGGCAGCTAATGCTAAGATAGCTGAACTCCAGCCAAAGGTAGATTCTCTAAGACCGATAGTAGCTAAATTGGATAGCACAATAGCTGAGCTTGAAGCACAACTGGCTGAGTGTAGAAAGAAACCAAAGTATTATGGTAAATACTCGGTAAAACCTGGTGATTGGCTTTCAAAGATAGCCAGTTACCGAACTATCTACCACGATGGCACAAAATGGAAGGTTATCTATGAGGCAAATAAAGACTTGATTAAAGACCCTAACCTTATCTATCCAGGATGGGTATTATTGATCCCTGGTCTTGATGTCTATAAGGTTATACCTGGGGATTGCCTCTGGAGGATAGCCAGCTATATTTCTGTTTATGGCAATGCCAGGAAGTGGACTGAGATATATGAAGCAAATAAGGATAAGATTAAAGACCCTGACCTTATCTATCCTGGTCAAGAATTCACTATCCCAAGGTAGTGAGTAGAAACAAGGGGGGATTCACTATAGGTGAGTCCCCCTTTCTTATAGCTTGAAGAGAACAACCCTTTCTATAGGTAAAATTGACCCCCTCCTCCTCCTGGGTCATCACGATTCTAATCTGAGTCTTATCCAGAGGCACTTCGACTCCTTAATAACAGTAAGGGGAGACAGGATTATTATCAGGGGTAATAATTCAGAAGTGAAGAGGATAAAGGAACTCTTCTCTGTCTTATTGAAAAGAGTGGGAAAGAATAGACCTATTACCCCTACAGAGATAGAACAGGAGATAGAGAGGATAAAGGGGATAGGGGAGGGGATAAGGATAATTACCCCAAGGCTCTCCATTAGACCAAAGAGTAAGAACCAGAAGGAGTATCTTGAGGCTATGGATAACTTTGACCTTGTTATAGGGATTGGACCCGCAGGTACAGGGAAGACTTACTTAGCTGTTGCAAAGGCAGTATCATTCCTTACCCTTAATAAGGTTTCCAGAATAATTCTTACAAGACCTGCGGTGGAAGCAGGAGAGTCTTTGGGATTTCTCCCCGGAACCTTTAAGGAGAAAGTAGACCCCTATCTACGCCCCCTCTACGATGCCTTATATGAGATGGTCCCCCTGGAAAAAGTAAGAAAACTTATAGATGAAGGGATAATAGAAGTAGCCCCATTAGCCTATATGAGAGGAAGGACTCTCTCAGATTCTTATGTAATCTTAGATGAGGCACAGAATACTACCCCTGGACAGATGAAGATGTTTCTCACCAGACTGGGATGGAACTCTAAGGCTGTAGTGACAGGCGATATAACCCAGATAGACCTCTCCTCACAAAAATCCTCAGGACTTGTAGAAATCCAAGGTCTGTTAAAAGGGATTCAAGGGATAAGGTTTATATATTTTACCGAAGAGGATGTTGTAAGACCACCCCTCGTCTCTTCTATAATAAAAGCTTATGAATCTAAGAGGACTAACAACCTATAGAAGGCTCCTCGCCCCTCTATGTTTTTTAATCATCTTAAATCTACTATTTTTACGCACAGGTCCAAAGCCTTACAAGTTCAAGGAGGGGGACATAGCCCCATCAGATATCATTGCCCCCTATACCTTTCCCATCCCCAAGGATAGTTTAGAGCTAAAGAGGGAAGAAGAGGAGGCGGCTCTCTCTACCCCTTTAGTCTTCAGATTCAATCCCTTTCTAAGGGATAGTCTCCATAAGGAGATTACTTCCCTGCTCCAAAGTTCAAAGTTTACCCTCTTACCTCCCAAGACTCAGGAAATCCTGAAATCAAAGGATGGGAAGAAAGTCCTGGAGGCTCTGGCAACTGTTATGGATACATTATTATCCAGAGGAGTCTCCAAGAGTAAACCTGTCCCAAAGGGGAAGATAACCCTGAGAAGGGATGGTAAGGAGATAGATACTATCCTTCCTCATCCCCTTACTATTAAACAGGCAGAAAGGGAGATAAAGAGGGAAGCGGAGAGGCTTTTTCCCAGGAGGGGGAGACTCAAAAGGACACTCCTTGAGCTCTCATCAATATTTTTAAAGCCAAATCTCCTCTATGATGAGACTGAGACAGAGCGTAGAAGGGCGGAAGCAAGGGAGAGGGTTCCCAAGACCAAGGGTTATGTATTGGCAGGGGAACTTATTGTTGAGGCTCATAAAAGGGTGGATAAGGAGGCTCTTCTGAAGTTATCCGGGTTACGCAGTGTGGGAAAGACATCAAAATTCAAAGCCATCTTTATCCCTAACTTATTCTATATAACCCTTTTAAGTCTCTTTGGTCTCTATCTCTTCTTGAGGAAGAGGGATATCTGGCAAGAGGAGAGGAAGTTCTATCTCCTTTTTACTATCACTTCCCTTGTCTTCCTTTTAGGAAGGGTCTTATACCCTTTATCTTTCTGGCTTATCCCGATAGGTCTGGGGAGTGTGCTTCTGGCTCTCTTTCTGGATATAGAGACAGGAATTTTCTTCAGCCTCTTCTCCTCCCTTATATTTACTCTCCTTTTAGGTTCCCTCTTCTCCCTATTCATACCTCTCCTCTTCTGTGGGATAGGGGCTTCCCTCTCTATCTATTGGATAAGATCTCGTAAGAATTTCTATTACAGTTTTGGATTTATGTTAATAGCCGGAGCCCTTGGGATTTTTTTAACCAACCCTTCAGGATGGAGGGATCTCCTTATCGGATTTGGTTGGATGACTGGTGGGAGTTTCATTTCAGCTATGGGGGCCCTGCTCATCTTCCCTTTCTTAGAGAGAATATTTTCTATAACCACAGATATATCCCTCTTGGACCTTATAGATTTAAACCATCCCTTATTCCAGAGGATGGCTCTCTTAGCACCAGGAACCTATCAGCACTCTATTGCTGTGGGTGGTCTTGCTGAAGCAGGGGCAAGGGCTATAGGAGCAGACCCCATCCTTGCCAGGGCAGGGGGTTACTATCATGATATTGGCAAACTTTACAAGCCCAGATACTTTATAGAGAATCAGACAGGCAGAGCCAACCCTCATGATAGACTTTCTCCCCAGGAGAGTGTAAAAGCCATCCTTGCCCATACTACTGAGGCTGTGAAATTGGCAAAGAAGTATAGGTTGCCAAGGGAGATAACAGATATCATTCTTCAACATCACGGGACAACAAGGGTAGAGGCTTTTTATAGAAAGGCAAAGAGGAGAGGAGAGGTTAGGGAGGAGGATTATCGTTATCCTGGACCAAAACCCCAGACAAAGGAGGCAGCCCTTGTAATGCTGGCTGATACCGTAGAGGCTGTAGTAAGGGCAAAGGGTTCTAAAAATCCTGAGGACCTTAGAAGGGTAATAAGGGAGGCTATAGAAGAGAAGTTTAGAGATGGACAGCTGGATGAGTCCCCTATTACAAGAAGGGACCTATCCAGGATAGAGAAGGCTTTCTTCCATATGATTCTGGGTATAGTCCATCCAAGAGTAGATTATAAGTGATAGAGATATTTAACCCACCAGAGGAGATAGACCCTGAGGAGTTGAAAAGGATACTGGGAAGAGTCCTTAAAGAAGAAGGGGAGACTAAGGATTTGAATATCATATTTGTTGATAATAGGTATATCCAAGACTTGAATAAAAGATTTTTGAAAAGGGATTATCCCACCGATGTTTTAGCCTTTGAAGGAGACTTTAATCTCTTGGGAGAGGTCTATATATCCGTCCAGCAGGCTCTGGCTAATTGTAAGGATTATGGGGTAAGTCTGAGAGAGGAGTGCTATAAGCTCGCCCTCCATGGACTCCTCCACCTCTTGGGTTATTCTCATAAGGAGATGGAGGAGAGAGAGAGGACCTATCTATGAGAGAGATTCTCTATTTAATATCTGTTGGCATACTTCTTATATTCTCTGGATTCTTCTCTGCCTCTGAAACTGCCCTCTTCTCCTTATCAAGGATAGGGATCTCCAGATTAAAAGCAGAAGGGAAGGGGAGGGATATAGAGAGATTGAGGAGAACTCCTGAGAGACTCCTCTCCACCATCCTCTTCTCTAACCTTCTTGTCAATATAGCCGCTTCCTCAATATTTACTCTCTTTGTTATTACCCTCTCTTTAAGACTTGGAATTCCAGAAGAGAACCTTTTGCCCATCGGTACTGTGGTAATGGTTCTCCTTCTCCTCTTCTTTGGCGAGATATCTCCGAAGGTCTATGCCCTTCATAGAGCAGAGCATTTCTCCTTAAGGGTTTCCAGAATTCTCAGGGTATGGGCTTCAGTGATATATCCTATCACTGCCCTCTTATCTGGGATAGGGAGAGTTATAAGAAGGTCTGTAACCCGTGTCCCATTTCCTACTCAAGAGGAGCTTAAGACGATGTTAGAACTGGGAAGAGAGTCAGGAGTCCTTTTGAATGAGGAGGAAGAGATTATCTATAGCCTTCTGGACCTAAATCAGGCTACCGTGGCAGAGGTGATGACCCCAAGGATTGAGATGGTATGCTTAGAAAAGAGTAAAAGGGTGAAGGATGCCCTTCGGTTGGCTAAGAAATCTAAGAGGTCGAGAATACCTGTTTATGAAGAAACGGTGGATAATATTATAGGGATTCTTTATACAAAAGACCTCTTGGGAAAGTCTGCGGAGGAGAGGATAGAACCCTTTATAAGGGAGGCATACTTTGTTGTGGAATCTAAGCCCTTAGCAACCCTTTTTGAAGAGTTGAGGCGTAGGGGCTTACATATTGCTATAGTAGTGGACGAGTTTGGACAGACAGCAGGGCTGGTCACCTTAGAGGATATCCTTGAGAAGATATTTGGAGAGATAAGGGATGAGTATGATACAGGAGAGGAGTTGCCCTACCATAGAGTGAACAGGGAGACCTATATTGTGGATGGAGAGATTGACCTCTTTACCTTAGATAGGCTCTTTAAAGGTTCTTTTAAAGGGGTAGAATTTAACAGGCTCTCTGAATTTATCCAGCATAGAATGGGAAGGCTGCCTTCTCCGGGTGAGGGGTTCCAGTATAAGGACATATTTTTGGAGATAAAAGAGATGAGAGGGCATAGGATTGAGAAAGTGCTGATTAAAAAGATAAAGAGATGAGTCTCTTCTTTGGAGTGCTATGCATCCTTATCCAAGGGTTATTCTCAGCTACTGAGACTGCCCTTATAAGTGCCAATCCTATAAGGCTTATCCACTGGCTTAAGGAAGGGAAGGGAAAGGTTCAAAGGGGTTTAGACCTATTGAAGAGAAAAGAGGAGGGGTTAGTCTTTCTCCTTATAGGAATTAACATAATGGTAGTCCTCTCCTCTATGCTTTTTACTAAATTCTTTGTAGATAGATTAGGTCCGGGAGGAGCCACTCTGGCTATTATAATTAATCTCTCCCTCTCTCTTATATTAGGGGAGTTTATTCCTAAATCCTACTCTGTAGTGGCATCAGAATCCATAATGCTTAAGATAGGACCTATCTTTTACACTCTTCTATCCCCTCTCCATCCCCTATTTGGGAGGTTGAATTTTCTGGTCTCCAAACCTCGTCCCCCTTTCAGTAGGAGCGACTTCATAGCTGCTATAAGAGAAGCCACAAAAAGGGAGAGATTACCAAGGAGATTAGGAGGGATTGTAGCAAATCTCTTCTCCTTTTCAAAAACCTCTATAAGAGAGATTATGGTCCCTTTGTCTCAGGTTGTGGCTATACCCAGAGAGAACCTCTACTCCTGTATAAAGGATGCTGTAGAAAAATATGGCTATTCCCGATATCCTATATACGATGGGCAGAAGGAGAATATTATCGGAATAGCTCATATAAAGGATTTCCTCCTGGATGAACATCCTATCCCCAGAATCCCTTTCTTTATTGAACTTAATGAGTCTCCAATGAGGGTATTGAAGTTGATGAAGAATAGAGGGGTTGGGATGGCTCTGGTAAAGGACAAGAGGGGCAGGACTGTGGGACTTATCACCCTTGAGGACCTTCTGGAAGAACTTATCGGAGAGATCAGGTCTGAGGAATAGATGATTTCAAAGATAAGGGAATTATTAGAGAAGGGAGATTTTGGAGGGATAAAGAGATTGTTGAAGACCCTCCATTACAGAGATATTGCCAGGATAATAGAGAGGCTTGACCCTGTCCATAAACTGCTCATCTTTGAAAACCTTGATCTGGATGTAGCTGCTGATACACTCTTAGAACTGGATGAGTTCTCCCTTAAAGTAATCTTAGCCAAATTGGACCGCCCTGAATTGACAAAGCTGGTCTCAGAGATGGACTCGGATGAAGCAACCGATATAGTCGCAACGATGACCCCTCGAAGGAGGAGGGAGGTTCTCAGGGCTATCCCAAAACAGACATCTAAGGAAGTTGCAGAACTTTTAAAATATCCTGAGAATACTGCTGGGGGTAGGATGAGTTTGGATTTCTTATCCCTTTATACCACAGATACAGTGGCTTCTTCATTGAGAAAGATAAAGAGGATGAGAGAAGATATACCAAAAAGGGCTATATTCTTTGTGACCGATAAGAATAAGAGACTATTGGGTTGGGTGCATCTAAGAGACCTTGTCTTCTCTTCTCCCAGAAAGCTCATAAAATCTATCTTAAGACCTCTTAAAGCAAAGGTCTATACTATGGATGACCAGGAGGATGTGGCAAGGATAGCAATGAAGTATGAGTTGAGTTTAGTCCCTGTGGTTGATGACCTGGGTATTCTCAAAGGGGTGATAACCTATGATGATATAATGGATGTAATAGAGGAAGAGAACACAGAGGATATTTTGAGGTTTGGGGGTATGGGAGAGATTGAGAGCGCTTTTGCTCCTCCTGCAAAATCTGCTATGAGAAGGTTGCCCTGGCTCTATATAAACCTAATCACCGCCTTTCTTGCTGCTGCGGTTGTAGGGGTCTTCCAGAATACTATCAGGGCTATGGTCACCTTAGCTGTTGTGATGCCTATTGTTGCCGGGATGGGAGGGAATGCAGGTATTCAAACCCTTACCCTTATTATCAGGAGTATAGCTCTTGGAGAGGTTGAATTATCCGATGCAAAGAGGGTCCTCTTTAAGGAGTTGAGGGTAGGATTGTTGACAGGGACTGCAGTAGGAGCCCTTACAGGATTTATAGCATGGGTTTTCCATGCCCCCTTAATCCTTGCCCCCTTAGTCTTTGTCTCCCTTATAATCAATATGGGTATTGCCTGTGGTATGGGTGTAGCTATACCATTTCTTTTAAAGAGGTTGGGGCTCGACCCATCTTTGGCATCAGGGGTAATCCTCACTACCTTTACTGACTGCATAGGGTTCTTTGTCCTATTAGGGCTTGCCTCCTTAGCCCTTAAAATCTTTTAACAATTTGGATAGAGAGGGGAAAGAGCCCACTTGACTTTCTGCTTTATGGCTATTCTCATTTCATTATGAGAACTACAGATTTAACACCTGAAAAGGTGATTAAAGCCCTGCCCCATATACTTAAGGAGCACCCGGAGATAAAAGTAGAGCTCTATCAGATTCTCTCTAAGGAGTATGTCACAAGGGGAGAGCTTAAGGAGTATATGGAGAGGAGCGACAAGAGGTTTGAAGAGATGAATAAAAGGTTTAATGAAATGATCAGGGAGATGAGGGCTTTTAGAGAAGATACTAACCGTAGATTTGAGGACCTCCAGCACTGGGTAGGTATAGTAGTGGGAGGGTTTCAGAGGAGGGCTGGCAAGGGTCTTGAGGAGGCTATTGCAGGAACCTTAAGGATTGCCATCCGCCGCCCAGATATTAAGCCTCAGAAGGTAGTCTTGAGAAAGAAGATAATGGATGATAAGGGGAGGGAGTATGAGATAGACCTCTATGCCTCTGATACTATCCCCCTTATCTTTGAGATTAAATCTTATGCTGAAAAGGAGGATGTAGAGAGATTTAATGATAAGGCAGAGCTTTTTAAAAAGGAGAGAGGGATAAAGAAGATAGAGAAAGCATTTATCACCTTGGAGAAGAGCAGAGAGATAATAGATACCTGCGAGAGGTTAGGAATCATTCTCGGATAGTCTTTAAGACCATGGAAAAACAGGGATAATATTTTGACTACACCAATTAGCCCTAAGTGCGATGCAGGGCACAATATGGTGAAGGTTTTAGATTGCTCTCTACTGCCTCTTGACAATCCACCATTTCTGGTTAAAATCAGAAATGGAATTGAGAGAATTCCAGAAGAGGATATATCAGACCTATTATGAGAGGGATAAGAGAAGGGGGAAAGAGAAGACTTTTATCTGGTTCACAGAAGAGGTGGGGGAGTTGGCAAGGGCATTGAGGAGAGGAGATAAAGAGGATCAGAGGAGAGAGTTTGGTGATGTCTTTGCCTGGCTTACTTCTTTAGCCAACCTCTATCAGATAGACTTGGAGGACGCTGTTGAGAAATACTCCTATGGATGCCCGAGGTGTGGGAAGTCCCCTTGTAGATGTGAGGAGGGTTTCTTAGAATGACCCTCTTCTTCTTCCTCCTCTCCCAGATTTCACCTCCTACAGGTGTAATTGCCAAAGATACCCCGAATGATAAGGGTGGAAGTATAACTATCCAGTGGAGACTTTCTAAGGACGATACTCTCCTTGAGGGCTATGATATTGAAAGAAGAGAAGAAAAGGGAGAGTTTAAAAAGGTTGGGTTTGTAGGAAGGGGGAGAAGGGTATTTAAGGATGATAGGGCAAAGGATGGTGTGAGATACTACTATCGGGTAGTAGCAAAGAGGGAAGGGGAGAGGGTAGCTTCAGAGGTCTCAAATGTGGTTACCTCTTCTCCCCAGTGGTTTCACACAGAAAGGGTGAATGTCCTTGTAGGAACCATAGTGATTATCCTCCTCTTTGTGGGTTTTATCCAATCTGCTAAAGGGGGGAAGAGATTCTTTATACGAAGGATAGCGGGTCTTGATGCAGTAGAGGAGGCGATAGGGAGAGCTACAGAGATGGGCAAGCCTATCCTCTACATTCCTGGGACATCTGATATGAGGGATGTCGCTACCATTGCCTCTTTGAACATTTTGGGAGAGGTGGCAAAGAAGGCAGCCCAGTATGATACTCCCTTAATGGTTCCTAATAGAGACCCTATCGTCTATACTGTAGCAAGGGAGATAGTAAAGGAGTCCTATAGTTCAGTAGGTAGACCGGATGCTTTCAATCCTGATAGTGTATTCTTTGTTACTACCAGTCAGTTTGCTTATGCTGCTGCTGTTGATGGAATAATGGTAAGAGAAAATCCAGCTACGATTTTTCTATTAGGGATGTTCTGGGCAGAATCTCTAATCCTTGCTGAGACAGGGGCATCGACAGGGGCTATACAGATAGCAGGCACGGACTCTACTGCTCAGCTCCCATTCTTCATAACTGCCTGCGACTATACCCTTATAGGTGAAGAACTCTATGCAGCCTCTGCCTATATATCAAGGGAGCCTGTCCTCTTAGGGACTCTAAGGGGACAGGATATGGGGAAGCTCATCATTACAGGATTGATACTTTTGGGAAGCATTGTGGGGCTACTCACAAAGTTTCCTGTCCTTAGTCTATTTGAATGAAGAGGAGAATACCCTTAACCATCGTCTTCATCCTTGGCTGGATTGCTATGGTTCCCTTCTTTGTTCCCCACCGTGCTGTGCAGAATGTAGATAATGCCTTTGTGACCCGGGTCCTCCCTGTCATTACTGCCTTTGCCCTTGTCTTGGGTCTGGGTAGTATTATAAACCACCATTTAGAAAAGATAAAAAGAAGAAAGGAGTACTGGCCTTACAGTTATGTCTTCTTTGTCAGTCTCATAATAACAGCCATTATTGGTCTCTTGGGGGGAGTAAAAGGGGGAGGGGTAATCCCTACAAGCGTAGGGACTTTCCATTTTGATATACAGACCATCTATATGAATGTGGTGATTCCTCTTGGTGGGACGATGTTCGCCCTCTTAGCCTTTTTTATGACCTCTGCTGCATATAGAGCCTTCAGGGCAAGGAACTTAGAGGCTGCGCTTCTCTTAGGGGCTGCCTTTATTGTAATGCTTGCAGTGGTTCCTACGGGTTACTACATTACCCCAAAACTCCCTGCCTTTGCTGAATGGATACTTAATATTCCCAATACAGCAGCAAAGAGGGGTATAATATTTGGGGTGGGTCTGGGGATGGTAGCTACATCCTTAAAGATAATTCTGGGGATTGAGAGGGGATGGCTTGGAGGTGGAGGATGAGTATATGGGAGAGGCTGGGCAGGATAGATAGGAGAATAATCTATCTCATACTCGGGGTAGTGGTAACCATCCCCCTTATTGTTCATATAATCATACCCATCCATCCCTCCCCTCCGGCAGAGAAACTATTTCGGGTGATAGACTCCATTCCTCCCTATTCCAAAGCCCTTATGATATCCGTGGACTATGACCCCAACACTGCACCAGAACTCCACCCTATGGCAAAGGCTCTACTAAGGCATGCCTTCAAAAGGCATATAAGGGTATGCGTCCTTGCCTGGACAATAACAGGGATAGGTCTTGCTGAGAATGCCATTAAAGATGCATCAAGGGAGATTAACCAGAATGCAGAAACCAGAGAGGATAGCGTCATATATGGGAGGGATTATGTCTTCTTAGGCTGGACATGGCCTCCCTTAGCATGGCTATTGGGTATGGGAGAGAGTATAGCAGGGGTATATCCCACTGATTATTATCACAATAAGACAGATACCTTAGAGCTTATGAGACATATAAAGAAGTTCCGTGATGTAGCTATCCTTGTCTCCCTTTCAGGGAGTAGTACCCCTTTCTCCTATCTTGCCTATTCCCAGAACAGGTATGGATTGAGAGTAGGGGCGGGGATTACTGCGGTATCTGTTGCAGACTTCTATCCTTATCTCCAGTCAGGGCAGTTTAGTGGTCTACTCGCTGGTATGAAGGGGGCAGCAGAATACGAGGAACTTGTGGCAGAACACTGTGGAGTGAAGAGATACCGACCAGCTACCCAGGCGATGAGTGCCCAGACCTTTGCCCATTTTCTCATAATTATCTTTATCATTATTGGAAATATCAGCTACTTTATTATAAGGAGGAGGAAGTGAGTCTCTCTACAAATATCTGGGTGTGGGTAGCTGCCTTTCTTACCTTATGTATCTTCTCCTTCTTATATAAGGACAATCCCTTATACAGATTTGCCGAGCATCTCTTTGTTGGTGTAGCAAATGGATATAGTATAGCCATGACCTGGCATCTTCTTTTAAAACCAAAGCTTGTGGACCCATTGAGAGCCAATCCCTCTTTAAACTGGTGGCTTATGATACCAACAATTTTGGGGGTTTTATACTTTACGAGATTTATAAGGAGGCTCTCCTGGATGGTCAGATTGCCCATTGCAGTGGTTATGGGTTATTCTATGGGGGTATCTATACCTGCGACCATAGAGACCAACTTCCTCCGTCAGATTCAGGCTACCATCCTTACCAAAGCGAACTTCGCCTCCTGGTATGCGGGCAACTTGGGAATCCTCTGGTCTATTATACTCCTTATAGGTGTCCTGTCTACCCTTGCATATTTCTTCTTCTCTGTGGAACGGAAGGGTGCTTTAAGACCTGCCGCAAGGCTGGGGATAATTTTTATAATGGTCGGTTTTGGTGCTTCATTTGGATATACCTTTATGGCAAGAATCTCCTTGCTCATTGGTAGACTTCAGTTCCTATTAAGGGACTGGCTGGGGGTTATTCGTTAGACCTTGACAGAGATTTAAAATTCCTTATCTTGGCTGTATTATGAGACTCTGGTATGCTAACACATCCTATAAAGATGCAGAGGTTGTAGTCCTGGGATGCCCTCTCGATAGGACCAGCTCCTTCCTACCCGGAGCAAGATTTGGTCCAGAATATATAAGGAGAGCCTCAGAGAATATAGAGTCCTATAGCCTTTATCAGGATAGAGACCTTGGGTTAGTAAAGGTATGTGATTTAGGAGATATAGAGTTCTCCTTCGAGTCTCCCACAAGTCCCTTAAAAAGAGTGGAGGAAGAGGCTCTAAGAATCTTTAAGGATAGGAAAATCCCCATCTTCTTAGGGGGTGAACATACTATTACTCTACCTATAATAGAGGCTGCAAAAAGGATATACCCCAGCCTGGCTGTTATCCAATTGGATGCCCACACGGATATGAGGGACGAGTATCTGAAAGAGAGATATTGTCATGCTACAGTGATGAGGAGGGTCTCAGAGATTATAGGGAAAGAGAATATCTTTCAACTCGGTATCCGTTCCATCAGCAAAGAAGAGCTTGACTTTGTGGCTCATCTTTATAAATTTAGGGTATTAGAGTATATGGAAGAGGTGAAGAGAGAGATTGGAGATAGGTGGGTGTATCTCTCCATAGATTTGGATGTGCTTGACTTGAGTCTGATGCCAGCAGTAGCTACACCCCAGCCTGGAGGGATATCTTATGAGGAACTGAGAGAATCACTGAGAGGTCTTTCGTTTTTAAAAGTTATAGGGCTTGATATAGTAGAGTATAACCCCTTAGTATTTCCTCAAACAGCCTATGGGGGAGTAGTAGCAGGGATTTTAAAAGAGGCTATCCTTTCTCTAAAAAGGAGGTGAAAGGGATGTGTTGCCGTGCCTGTCCAGCCTATGAAAAATGTAAGGCTGAAGGTAAATTGACAGAGGACTGCTGCCCACGGTGTAAATACTATGAGACTTGTATGGAGGAGTTGGAAGGAACGATAAGTAGAACAAAGACAAGAGAAGGGGCTATAAAGAAGAGGAAGTATTTTAAGAGATAGGAGGATATGTGTTGTGAAATCTGTCCCTATTATGAGGAATGTAAGGAGCTGGGGAAATTGAAGGATACCTGTTGTGAGGAGTGCCCTGACTATTATGAGTGTATGGGAGCAGGGCTGGAGAGAGAGGACCCTTTCTTTGAATCTTAAATCTTCCTGTAACTCCTATGTATCGAATATTACCCTTGCAGTATAACCCTCAGGTATCTTTTTAAAGGAGAACATATGATAGGTAGGATTCTTTATCTCAATCTTTATTTTGTGCCTTTTCTTATCAAAGACCTCACCAGAGAGTTCTGCTTCTAATCTCTTCTGTTTAAGGGTTATCATCTCTATCTCCTTAGGGATAAAGAACTCTGTACTGAAGATAAATAAGAGTTCTCTGAGCCAATCTAAAAAAAGTTCCTGTAAGGTATCTGAGGAGAGAATCACTCTTCTCTTCTCTCTTCTCTGGACATTTCTCAGTTCTGTCATATTATCAAATAGGGCAAAGGCAGCATTTTTAAAGAGCTCCTTTAAATCCCTTCCATAGATTTCGAACCCTATATCTGCTGTATGATTTATGTATCTGTATCTCATTCTATTCTCTCCTCTATAGTAGCTCCGCCCACTACCTCTCCATTCTTATAAAAGACCACAGCCTGTCCAGGGGTAATAGCCCACTGAGGAGACTCAAAATCTATCCTTACCCTTCTCTTATCCAAAGGGGTGAGGAGAGCCTGGGATGGTCTACTATTATATCTTATCTTTGCTTCAATCTCCATAGGAGTATCCAACTCTTCCATAGCAATGAGATGCAAATCCCTTGCTGTTAGTGATTTTCCATAAACCTCCTTCTCCTCCCCCAAGATTATGGCATTCCTCTTTTCATCTATTTTAACAATATACATCCTCTTCCCCCTGGATATACCCAACCCCTTTCTCTGTCCTATGGTATGCCCTGCTATACCTTTATGCTCTCCGAGATAGTTCCCCTTTGTATCAAAGATAGGACCGGGTCTCCCACCTATCTTCTCTTTTATAAAGGAGTAGTGGTTATGAGTGATAAAACATATCTCCTGGGATGAGGGTTTATCTGCTACCCTTAATCCAAGCCTTTCTGCCATCCTTCTCACCTCAGCCTTATTTAGCTCTCCCAAGGGGAATAGGCTATGGCTCAGATGTTCCTGATTTAGCAGATAGAGGAAATAGGACTCATCCCTATATTTCCCCTTGAAGAGTTTATACTTTTTAATTTTATAATCATAGAAGACCCTGGCATAATGTCCTGTGGCTATGAAGTCCCTTTTTATCTCCTTCCCTCTCTTTAGCAAGGCATCAAATTTTATATCCCTATTGCACAGGACACAGGGATTTGGAGTTCTTCCCCTCCTATACTCCTCCAAAAAATTTTTAACCACCCTCTGCTCAAAAACTTCCTGGAGGTCCCAGACATAATGGGGTATACCTATCTCTGCTGCTACTCTTCTTGCGTCCTCTATCCCATTAGAGGGGAAGAGTTTGAGAGTGACCCCTATCACATCATATCCTGATTCCTTAAGTATAAGAGCAGCTATGGAGGAGTCTACACCTCCAGACATTGCCACCAGCACTCTCCTTCTCATCCTATAAATCTATCCGATTTTTCAGTCTCTGTCAATCATTCTATAGCCCCTATTGACAAATCCCCTTTCTTTCTTAAAGATTATAGAATGGAAGAGAGTTTAGAGAAACTCCCTGAGAAGGATAGAGAGATATGCCTTAAACTTATGGAAGAGTTTGACAAGAAAGGGGAGGTCCAGATATATCAGGAAATTCCCTATAGATTTTCTAAGGATAAACCCATTACCTTTGCTGTCTTAGGACCTGATTGGGAAGGTTTTTTAGAAAGTGTAACTGCAGTCTTCCATGGTAGAAATTTTAATATCTCCTATGTAGCTGGAATAAGTATAAAGAGGAAGAGACTGGGATTTGTCAGCACAGAGATAGAATGTCCAAATAGGGAAATATGGAAATCCTTCAAAAAGGAGGCAAAACATATAGTTCATGACTTTTTAATCGCTGCTATAAAAGATGAATGGAAAAGGCTATTGATGCAAAAATTGAGCCAAAAGGTGAAGAGGTATGAGGAAGTGAAGAGGGCTCTTTTAAAAAGAGCAAAGAAGGGAGAAGCAAAAGGACTCCTTAATGAGGCAGGTGCCTTCTTTTTAAGTAGACCAGAGTCTTATATTGAGGAGAGGAGTATCTCCACATTAGTAGAACAGATCTACAATAATTATAAGATGCAACAGAGGGTAAGGAAAACCGGAGAGATTCAAGCAAGGGTGAGAAATATAGAGACAGTAAAGGAACACCTTACCACAGTCTCTGTGGCAGGCTATGCATCAAAGATTTCTCTCAAGGATGTCTTGGGAGTCTTGAGAGAGGTGAGTGGGGGATTTCAGGAGAAATTTGTTAAGCAGTTCTTCACAGAGGATGGGATTGGAGTATACAGAATAGAAATCACGGATAGAAATGGGAATCCATTGGGAAAAGCAGAAAGGGAGAGGATAAAGAGAGGGATCCTCGATTTTGGGAAAGAGACCTTAGAAAAAGTAGAGTACCTTGATGACGAAACCTATCATAAGACTATTCTGCCAAGACTATTAGCTGACCACCGTAATTATAGAATCCCTCATCTCTACACCCAATTCATCCTTGGAACCCCTGATGAACTTAGAATAACTATTGTAACAGAGAAGAATAGAGTCAAGGGGGATGTAGGTCTGAAATGTGCTGAGGTATTAGAAGGTAGAGGATTTGAGGTCTTATCCTTAGAACGCTCACCCATCCCTGCTGGAGACCTCACTCAAGAGACTAATGGGATAGTGATAAGAGTGGATAGGAGAAGGTTTATTCATCCTACAGAAATCTATGAGGAGATCGCAAAGAGGTTGAGACCTGTAATAGGAGAATTCAGAGATTATACAGGCACCTTTCCTAAACTTTCCAAGGAGAAGTTTGGAGAAGTGAAGAAGAGATTGAAGAGGAGAAGGATCCCTGAGGATTTTGTAAAGACCTTCTTCTATGGACTTTTGGATACAAAATCGAGGATGGAGATGTCTCCTGAGGAGTTAGGGGAACAGATAAGACTTGCCTATCAAGTGATGAGAAAGTTCATAAAAGAGAGGAGAACTACCTTCTCTTTGAAGAGATTCCCTAAATATTATCTCGTAGTATTCTCCTTTCCTTTAGAATTCAAAATCTTTGAAAATTGCTTGAAAATCTTTAAAGGTATAGAGATGACAAGCAACAGGATAGCTTTTGGTGATTTTTATTTGGCTATATTCAGAATAGAAAGGAAAGGCTTGGTAAAGTGGGGAGAACTCAAGAAAAGGATAATAAAGCTCTTAGAGAGTTGACATTTGCAATTTTTGGAATAAGGTTACTTATGACAAGAATATTTGCTTTTTTAACCATCCCTTTACTCCTCCATGCTCAGGTCATTTCTGACATTGAGGCAGAGAGCAGATTCACTGACCCTGTCCTCATCATCTCTAACTCTGGTCTTAATAAAGGAGACTCTCTCAACCCCATATCTATAAAAGATGCCATCCATCGCCTCTACAGACTCGGACTCTTTTCTCAAGTCTCTATAGATACATCTACAGTCAGTGGTAGTTTAAGGGTAATGATTAAAGTGAAAGAGTTCCCCTTTCTTAAAAAGGTAGAGTTTATCGGAAATCGGAGAATTAAGGAGAAGACACTAAGGGATAAAATAAAGGCTAAGGAGGGAGATATACTCACCGGAGAAAGGGTATTTGCATGGAGAGACTCTATCCAGAACCTATATAAAGAGAAGGGTTATATACTGGCAAACATCTCTACAAAAATCTCTCCACCCGATTCAGCAAACAGGAGTATATTGAAATTCCTTATTGAAGAGGGGTTGAGGGTGAGGATTAAAAATATTGAGATAGTAGGAAATAAGGCTTTCACTGATAGAGAGATTGAGGGAAGATTGAAAAATAGAGAGAAGAGATGGTATCGCTCAGGCTTATTTAAGGAGGAAGAGTTTAAAGAGGACTTGAGAAGGATTATAGATTTCTATAAGGAGAGGGGGTATATAGATGCTAAGGTAGAGGATTATGATATTAGATATAAGGAAGGATGGGCTTATATTACTATAAAGGTAGATGAGGGGAAAAGGTATTACCTGGGAGGGATAAGCTTTAAGGGAAACAAGGCAATAGATAGCGAGAGACTGAGGGATACATTAAGGATTAAACCTAAGGATGTCTATAATGCCAAGAAGGTTCAGGAGAGCCTCCAGAATCTCTATGCCCTCTATACAGACGAAGGTTATATCTATGTCCAGATTCTACCCCAGGAGGATGCCTCTAAGGATACTATCTACTTGACCTATGAGATTAAAGAGGGGGAGCCTGCCCATATTCGGAGAGTAATCATTGAGGGTAATGTAAGAACCTATGAGAATGTAATAAGGCGTAATATATGGAGTATGCCTGGGACTATATTCAGAAGGAGTGAAGTAATCCGTTCTCAGAGGGAGATATTCAACCTCGGCTTCTTTGAGGATATAAAGGTAGATTATAAAAAGGTGAATAAGAAAGGGGATATAGACCTTATCTATAGAGTTAAGGAGAAGGAAGCGATTGGAAATGTTGGGGCAGGGGTTACCTATTCTGCTCAAGAAGGGATTGCTGGTTTCCTTGAACTCTCTCACCCAAACCTCTTAGGCAGGGGGGATAATATCTCTATCCACTTAGAAAAAGGGGGGAAGAGGAATACCTTTGAATTTGGTTTCCTTGAACCTTGGTTCTTAGAGACTTCCAATTCCTTAGGATTCAATCTCTTCTACAGGACAAGATTCCTTGACTACTACGATTTGGAAGAGCATGGTGGTAAGGTCAATTTAGCCAGGCCCCTCCTTTTAGATTTTACCAGAGGCTATCTAACCTTGAAGGCAGAGGATGTAAGTGTATCAGATATCTCTCCTCTTTATAAGCCAAGCAGCGGTTATGATTTGAGAGAGGAGCGATGGCCTAAGAGGACCCTATCAGTCGGATGTCAATTCATAAGAGACTCAAGGGATTATAGATATAACCCCTCCTCAGGGAGTTATAATTCCTATTCAATAGAGGTGGCAGGCGGAAGGCTCTTGGGTGGAGATGTAGAGTTTATAAAACAGATAACGGATTCAAGATTCTATTATCCCCTGTTCTGGAAGTTCTCCTTAATGTTCAGAGCCTACTTCGGCTTAATAGATAACTATATTACCTCTTCTGAAATCCCTGTGTATGAGAGGTTCTATCCTGGAGGGGCAGGGGTTAATGGGATAAGGGGTTATCGAGAGAGGTCGGTGGGTCCAAGGATAGGGGAGTATAATCAAGGGGGGAAGGCTGTAGCTATATTCAATTTGGATTTGAAATTGAAGGTCTCACCACAGCTTGCCTTCCTCGCCTTTCTTGATATAGGGAATGCATGGGATTCTATCAGGGAGGTAAACTTCTCAGATATGAAGAGAGGGGTAGGGGTAGGAATAAGGATAGAGATCCCCCTTATGGGATACTTGGGCTTTGACCTGGGCTATGGTCTTGATGAGGGAGGGAGGAGGTTCCAGCCCTATTTCCTGAGAGTTACCCCATCTACAGATTTCTAAACAGCTGGGGGTTGACATAACCGATTATTGGAGTAACTTTAAGAGGTGAGATTTATCGGTGATCTCCATATCCACTCTAAATTCTCCAGAGCCACATCTCAGAATATGGTAGTGGAGTCTATTGCTGAATATGCAGAGTTGAAGGGGATAAAACTTATGGGAACAGGTGATTTTACCCACCCTGAATGGCTCTCTATCTTGAAGAAGAAGCTTAAACCTACAGGGAATGGACTCTTTACCTATAAGAACACCTATTTTATCTTATCTACTGAGGTAAACAATACCTATGTGAAAGATGGGAAGCTACGGAGGGTTCATAACCTTATATTCTCACCATCTTTCGATGATGTAGAGAGGATAAATAGTTATCTTGGAAGATTTGGAGACCTCCGAGCAGATGGTAGACCTACTCTCTCCTTAGATTCTAAGGAGATGCTGGAGAAGATTCTTGAAATATCTCCTGACTCCTTTCTGGTTCCAGCCCATATCTGGACCCCCTGGTTTGCCCTATTTGGTGCTAATTCAGGATTTGACTCCATAGAGGAATGTTTCGGAGAGTTGAAGAGAGAGATTTTTGCCTTAGAGACAGGACTCTCCTCAGACCCTCCTATGAACTGGAGACTCTCCTCCTTAGACCCCTATACCCTCATCTCCAACTCTGATGCCCATTCGCCAGCCAAGATAGGAAGGGAGGCGAACCTCTTTAATTGTGAACTCTCTTTCTATGATATCAGGGATACCCTGAAGAAGAAGGATAAGAATAGACTGCTTTATACCATTGAATTTTTCCCCCAGGAAGGGAAGTACCATTACGATGGACATAGGAAGTGCAATATCAGGTTATCACCAAAGGAGTCTATGATGAATAATGATATATGCCCTGTATGTGGAAGACCATTAACCATAGGGGTAATGCACCGTATAGAACTTCTATCAGATAGGGAGGAGAGGATTATTCCAGAAAATGCCATCCCTTATAAACACCTCGTTCCCTTGGAGGAGATAATTGCTGAAGCCTTAAATACAAGTGTCCATACCGTCGGAGTGAGAAATAAATACTTAAATTTAGTAAGGGAACTGGATGGAGAATTCAATGTCCTACTCAATGCACCCCTTTCAGAGATCTCCAAATATTCGGATGAAAGGATAGGGGAGGGGGTAAAGAGGGTAAGGGAGGGGAGACTTACCATAATTCCAGGGTATGATGGTGTTTTTGGGACAGTGAAGATATTTGGAGAGAAAGAGGAGCAAAGGGAAAAACAAGAAGAGGAAGAACAGATGACCCTCTTTTAATTATGGAAAGGCTCTGGGCACCCTGGAGAATGGAGTATATAAAAAATCCAAATCTTGAGAAATGTATCTTCTGTATAGGAGATGATGAGAGTCAGGATGAAGGAAGACTCATTCTCTTTAGAGGTAAGAAGGCTTTTATTATGATGAATAGGTATCCTTATGCAAATGGGCACCTGATGGTTGCCCCTTATAGGCATATAGGAGAATTTAAACAATTAAAGGATAGTGAAGCAGTAGAATTGTTTAAACTGATGAAATATTCAATCAGAGTGTTAGAGAAGGTCTTAAAACCACAGGGGATAAATATAGGTATGAATCTTGGGAGAGCTGCAGGGGCAGGGGTTGTTGACCATCTCCATATCCATATAGTCCCCAGATGGGTTGGTGATGTGAACTTTATGCCTGTCCTGAGTGAGACAAAGGTAATCTGTGAACACCTGAGGGTCACTTATAAAAACCTTAAACAAGGGTTCTCTTCATTAGGGCTTTAACCGAAGAGATAAAGGGTATCCTTAAGATAAGGAGTTTCTCCTTTCTCACCCTTTCCAATACTGTCTCCCAATTCGGAGACAGGCTTACCCATATGGTCTTGATTACTATGATAGGCATTGCTGCCCCTGGGAAGGTATTTGCTTTCTCCAAGGTCTCTATATTCTTTACTCTTCCTGTGATTATCTTTGCTCCTATTGTAGGTGTGCTGGTAGACCGCTGGGACAAGCGCAGGATTATGACTGTTGCCCATATTATTCAAAGTGGAATTCTTGCGATTACGCCCTTCTTTATAGTCTTGGTAGGTGGGCTTTCTCCTGTATTGGTGGCTGCCTTTCTCTTCTTCGGTTTAGACCTTTTTAACAATACTTCAAAGCAGGCATGTATCCCTGCCATAATCCCTAAGGCAAAACTCCTTTCCGCAAATTCTGTCTTCACCTTCTTTGCCAGAATAGCATCAGTGGTAGGGATGGTATTGGGAGGGTTTATCATAAGATGGATGGGATGGAGATTGGGATTTTATTTTGATGCTCTCACTCATCTAACAGCAGGACTCTTAGTCTTAGGGATGTTACCCCTACCCAGGATGGAGGAGACTCCTGTCAAGCAACCATCCTTTTCAGAATCTATAAGGGATGCCTTCTCTCTCTTCTATTCAAAATTAAAAGAGGTAGCTATATTAGTAGTAAAGGATAGGCTCGTCCTTCTGGTAATGAGCTCGATTTGGGCTCTCACCTTTGTCTCTGCTATTGCTTATACAGTATTGATATTTCTTGTTCAGCAGGTCTTAGGGTTAGGGACTGCTGGTGTAGGAGTATTGGGTGGAGTTATGGCAGCAGGGATGATATTGGGTGCTCTTCTCTTGGGGATCTCCCCTTTTAAGCCTAAGAGGACATCCATCATCCTCTCATCTTTTACTATAATAGGACTGCTTTTATTAATAGGACCTTTCCTTATAACCACCTGGTTTTTATATCTGGTCGCCCTTCTCGCAGGTATTCTCTTCTCCTTTATTGCTATTGCTCAGGATACCCTGCTTCAAGAGGAAGTAATGGCAGGGATAAGGGGGAGAATATTCTCCACAAAGGAGTTTATGGCAAGCACCTCCTTCTTAATCTCTACGGTATTGGTAGGTCTCTTTGCGGATGTTATCTCTTATAAAAGGGTACTCTTTGGCTGCGGTATTCTTCTATTAGTCTTCTGTGGCTTGGGTTTCCTCTTCATAAGAGGCACAGAGAAGCCGCAAGCTCTCTGAAGAGGAGAAGAGTATCCCTTGATAAGCCCTTTTGAGTTTGTTCTCTTCCCTCTCCCAGTTGAAAACTCTCTTTGCCTTTTTTAGATTCCTTTTGCAATCCTTATAAACCCTCTCCTGAAGTATCTCTTGTAGAGCCTCTTTTATACTGGCTGGGTCTTCTGGGTCAAAGACCCTTCCGATGTTATACTTCAATACTATCTTCCTCATCTCAGGGAAATTGCTTACAGCCACAGGGAGCTCTGCCTGGATATACTCAAAGAGTTTGTTTGGGAGGGAGTAGAAGTAATTTTTGTTAATATTCTGATTAGCTATAATCCCTATATCTGCTGAAGAGGCAATATCTACGACTCTATCTGGAGGAACAGGAGGGAGGATAATAACCCTATCCTCCATTTTCATTTTTTTAATAAAATCTCTAAGTTTATGGGCAAAGGTTTGATAGGTTTCAGGAACAGGTCCCATAATTATCAGTTTGCAACCCTTCAATTCCCTTATCGCTTCCACAGCTTTAAATAGTCCCCTACCAGGTTGCAGCCCCCCCAAGTAGAGGACAATCCTTTCGCCTTCTTTTTTGTATCTATCAAAGTATTTACCCTTCTTTACTCCCTTGTAGGGAGGGCAGTTGAGGAGAATAAGAGGAGTCCTTTTTAATTTATAAGTCCTCTCCATCTCTTTAGAACGAAGGGGTGTGGTAGCTAATACGAGTTCTGCCCTATGAGCTAAGAACCTTTCTATCCATCTTATGAAAAGATGTGAGATTCTCTCTCTTAGACTAACTTTCTTAGGGATAGAAGTCCAGAGTTCATGGCTATCATAGACCAGTTTCCCCCTGTTTACTTTAGATGCGATGTAAGAGGCGAGAAGGGTATCAGGGTCATTCGCATGGTATATCCTCGCCTTCTCTTTGATAAGCGCTCTTAACAAATTATACCAAGGGATCCATCTCTTAGGTCTTATAGGAAAGGAAGGAAAGCAATTCTCTATCCTCTTTACTCTTACCTTGTCACTTAAGGATTCCACTTCTGGAAGGGAGCTCTCCTTTTTTGCAATAACTACTACCTCCTTAGCCAAGGTGGATAGAGAATGAGCCTCCTTTCTAACCCTTGAATCATATAAAAGATTATTACTCACTACAACACATATCTTCTCTACCATCTCTTTATATAATGTAATATTATCCTCTTCTCATCTTTTGTAAAGAATCCAAGGAGGTAGAGAATCAGAGGGAAGAGAGAGATAGAGAGGACAATTTTAAGGAGGAGGGATAACCAGATGGTCTTTAGTAGGATACTACTCAGTATCAGATATAAGAGGATTCCTATTATTGCTACCATAGCTATCCTCCTCCTTTCGTATCTTATAGGATAAATCCTCTGAGCGATAAAGTAGAAGAAAAGGCATACAGTGAGGTAACAGATGAGGGACGCAAGAGTAGCTCCCATAATCCCTATCTTCGGGAGGAGGAGGAAGTTGCAAGATATATTTGCTATCCCTGAAAATAGAGTTCCTAAGGATATATAGATGGTTTTTCGAAATACATTTATAGGGGTAGCAAGAATATATCCTGCCCCATAGAGGAGTATACCGAAGGTAAGAATGGGGATATACTGGGATGCCTGCCAATAACTGGGATTTTTGGCTATCAGGGGTATGAACTCCCTTGATATTCCACTCACCACAAGCCAGAGAATCATTCCCACAAAGAGATAGTAAGTGAGAGCTCTTGAATAATATCTTCCCTTATCCTCTCTATCCTTGATAGAGAAGGCATAGGGGAGCCAAGCCATAGAAAGAGGAGCAATAAGAATAAAGGAGACGACTGAGGAGAATTGGACAGCTACTGAGAATATACCTACACTTCCAAGTCCTATGAGATAACTTATGAGAAATCTGTCTGAGAAGGTCCGAAGCCAATGGAAAATAGTGGCAGGGACAAGAGGGA
Organism: uncultured bacterium; assembly: GCA_964634335.1. Classification (GTDB taxonomy): domain Bacteria; phylum Hydrothermota; class Tepidihabitantia; order CAYHGV01; family CAZWJY01; genus CAZWJY01. The sequence goes on along the minus strand of CAZWJY010000001.1, from coordinate 15,066 downwards.
GTCCATACTTCAGCATGCTTATCCACCACTTTTTGGAAAATTTTAACCCCTTTGTATATTTAAGTATCAGAAAGAGAATAAAGGGGAAATATATCATCATTACCAAGGCATCAGAGATATATGCTCCTTTAAGTCCCTTCTTTAAAAGGATAAGGAAGAGGGAGATGAGAAGAATACGGATGATACTTTTGGAGAAGGTGAAGAAGGCATAAAGCCTGGGCTGAACCCTTGCCCTTAAGAAGGAGTAGAAGATGAGACTGGGGAGGTTGAAGGCAAAATAGATGGAGAAGAGAACCATTATATCCTTAAATTCTCTCTGGAAAAGGAGCTTGGAGAGTCCTCCAGAAAAGAGGAACATAGAGAGTCCAATTATGAAACCCATTATGGTAACAGAAAGGAAGGCTGTAGAGACTACTCTCCTCCTCTCTTCTATGGCTTCAGTAGCATAGTAGTCGGCTATCAGAGCTTGAACAAAACCCAAGGTAGCAAAAGGGAAAAGGAATTGTTCCAAGGAAGTAGTGAGGGAGCGAATCCCATACTCCCAGGTAGCAAGATAGGCGGTGTAAATAGGGATGAGGAAGAAGGAGACCATCCTATTGGCAGCATTACCCAATCCATAAATAAGGGTATCCTTGGATAGTTTTTTAAACTCTCCAAGCCTCAATAAGGAATTCTGGGGATGGATTGGAGGAGACATTATAAAGAATATGCAATTCTCTCCTTTTGTCAACGCCTGATTGTTAAAAGGCTTGACTTTCTTTCTCCTTTTCCTATTCTAAGGGGTGAAGATTCTAAGGCTTATCATTGATTTCTTTACCGAGGACCCTGTATTAAAGGGTATATCCTTTTTTGTAGCCGTCGTAATCTGGTTCTATTCTGTTTTAGAAAGACCTTATTTAGTAGAACAGGAAGTTCCTATCAGGTTCCATAATTTAGCCAAAGAGTATACGATAGTTAAGGTGAGTGCTACCAAATGCAAGATAAAAATCTTTGCCAAAGGTAGAGACCTTCTCAGACTCCATTTCCGCCCCCCCTATATTAATGTAGACCTATCTAAGGCAAGAAGAGGGGTGCGTGATTTTATTCTCAGTTCTGAAAATGTCCACCTCTCCTCTAATGCAGAGATAAGGGAGATATCACCCCACAAGATTCATATCTCTTTAAAGGAACTGGAAGAGAAAAGAGTCTCCTTAGACATTCCACAAAAGGGGAGTCCTAAGCCAGGATTCTCTGTATTGAGAATTATCCAAAAAGATACCGTGCACATTTGGGGGCTAAGAGAAGAGATAGAGCTTATATCTACCCTCTCTACAGAACCCCTTCTGCTTGAGGGCTTATCTGAAGATAGAGAGGAGACTTTAAGAGTCATAACCCCTCCGGACTTAAACTTAACCTGTAAACCAGGCTCGGTAAGGGTCTTGGTAGAGATAGAGAAGGAATTAGAGAGAACCTTCTCTAAAATCCCTCTCATAATAATTGCTGAGGAAGAAGCAAAGGTAAAGGTAAATCCTAAGGAGGCAACTATAAGAGTAAAAGGACCTAAGAGTAAAGTAGAGAGAATAGGATCCAAAGATATTGAAGTGATCCTTGATGCCGGTGGTTTGAAAAAGGGGAAGTATGAGCTCCTGGCAGAAATTAAGCTCCCTCCAGGGATAGACCTTGTGAAATGTGAACCCACCCGTTTCTCTATTATTATTGAATGATTTCCTTAGGCATAGAGACATCCTGTGATGAGACTGCTGTAGGGCTGGTAGAGGGGGAGAGAATCATCGCTGATATAACCTCTTCCCAGCTTATACACTCCCAGTTTGGTGGTGTGGTGCCTGAATTGGCATCCAGAGCTCATATCAGACTTATTGTGAAGATCACAAAAGTGGCATTGGAGATAGGAGAGATAGAATTGAAAAAGCTGGGCTGTGTCTCTGCCACCTATGGTCCTGGATTTATCGGCTCCCTGATGGTGGGTCTGGGATTTGCTAAAGCTCTCTCCTTCTCTCTGGGTATCCCTTTTGTAGGGGTCAACCATATCGAAGGGCATATATTCTCTATATTTTTAGAATATCCAGAGATTAAATTCCCTTTCCTTGGTTTGGTTGTTTCAGGAGGTCATACTGAACTCCTCCTTGTCAAGGATAGGTGTCAGTATAAGAGATTGGGCTCTACCCTTGATGATGCCTGTGGAGAGGCTTTTGATAAAGTAGCTAAGCTTTTGGGACTATCCTATCCCGGAGGGGTCCCCTTAGAAGAACTGGCTAAAAAGGGTTTGCCAGGAATAGATTTTCCCCGTCCAAGGATTGATGGATATAACTTCAGTTTTGCAGGACTTAAGACTGCAGTTTTATACTACCTGCGGGACCATAAGGACGCAGACTATGCCGATGTAGCCTATGGATTTCAGGAAGCTGCCCTGGACCACTTGATAAATAAAATTTCCTTAGCTATAGAATCACTCAATATCAACAGGATAGGGATATGTGGAGGGGTAGCAGCAAATAAAAGGTTGAGAGAGAAAATGGAAGAGCTAAGAGATAGATATAGGGTGGAGATTTACATTCCAAGACCAGAACTATGCACAGATAATGGTGCGATGATTGCTGCGGCAGGCTTGGAGAGGTTGAAAAGGTTTGGTCCCTCTCCACTCTCCATACCTGCAGTGGCTAATATCACAGATATGTGCTAATGGGGAGATTTTTATCTCAACCGCCACAGTCCCCTTGACTGGGCTGTTTTTTGATATAAGTTATAAAAGGGGGTAGAATGGAGAGGATATTTATCCTTCTTGGGATTATTATAGGGTTCTATCAGGGGGTTGCAAGACCTTTAAGGTATTCTCAGGGGTTTGAACCATTGAATCTGAAAGGGATAGAGACTGGGTCAGGGGTTATAGGAGGACTAATCTCCAGTATTAAATACAAGATAGACCCCTCCAACTGTGGTCTCTATCCAGCTCCTCTGCCAGGTTATACCTATCTGGATATAGATGGACTCCCCCCGGAAGGTAGACCAGGTGAGCCAAAACTGCCTTTGAAGAGTTTTGTGATAGCACTGCCCCTTGGCAGTGAGGTAAAGGGGATAAGAGTAGAGGATATTCAGTATCTTGAGATTGAGGAGGTGTTAAAAATCATCCCTAACCCTACACCTCTTGTAAGGGGGGATAATAGAGGAGGGGAATACATTCCTGATAAGAGAATATATAACTCTTCCCGATATTTTCCGGGTAGACTTGTAGATTTTTATACAGGTTCTTCAAAGGACTCTACCTACCTCTTTCTAAAATTCTCTCCTGTCCAGTATATTCCAGCCAAAGGGAAGGCTTTACTCATAACAGATGCCACAATTAAGGTCTATTACAATATAAATTATCAACAGGTGCACTGTCAGGGTCCTGAGTTTAAAGGGATAATAATCTCTCCTGAGAAGTTCTTAGGAGTGGCTGAGAGTTTAAAGGAGTTCCATACTACAGAGCTGGGTATTCCCACTCAGATAATTGCCACTGGATGGATTGAGAGTGTGTATGGAGAGGCTCCTAAGCCACCCTATCCGGGTTATTCGCAGAGAGAACCCGAGGGTATAGAGGGATATGATTTCAGTTTAGCGAGGAAGATAATAAGCTATCTAAGGGATACCCCTTCTCATCCCAATCTTGAATATATAACCATTCTTGGTGATGCCGAAGAGGTTCCTCCCAGTTATTACTATGCGATGGATACCCTTTTTACTGATGTGGAGTGGTGGGCACCATCAGATTTCCTCTATGCCTCTCCAGATTATGACTTTGTGCCCAACTACAAGGTGGGAAGGATATCTGTGAGCGATATTTCTGAAGCGATGGGTGTTATAAGAAAATTGAGGGAGTGGTATCCTGCCAGTTGGCAGTGGTTCTCAAATACAATAGTAGCAGGTGGGGACCCCTTCCCCTATTCCTTCCCTTATTATGATGAGGCTCTGCTTGCTGATTGTATTAACAGGGAGTATCTGAGCGGACATACCCTTAATAAATATCTATTTTCAGACGATAGGTTCTCCTCATCCTTCCTTACTCCCTATCTCTCAGAGGGAAATGTGGGGATATTCTTTGAAACAGGACATGGTTCAGGTTCTGCTATATGGTTTGATGATGAGACAGGCATAGAGGCAGAATCCCTTTTAAATTACGAGAAGGCAGAGAATCTTCCTCTTGTTATAACCCCTGCCTGTATAGTTGGTGCCTTTGATACCAGGCTTGCTCCTGACCTTAAGTTCTCTATATCCTTTGGCGAGGCAGTCCTCAAGTCTAAGGCAGGTGGGATATGCTTCTTTGGGGGAACCAGGGCAAACCTTGCAGGGTTTGACTATTACTTTGATGAAGGGAGGCTTGTAATTACAGACCATGACTACTTTGATAGAATCTTTACCAACACTATAAGATCCTATCATAATGGGGCAGAAGACTTGGGAGATATATACAGAGAGAGTATATTTGAATTTGTAAGCTCTGAGGATATGACAGATCTATATAATCAATGGTCTATATTCTGTTTCACCCTTTTGGGTGACCCAGCCTTAAAGATTCCTCCCCAGATTACAGGGAAGAATTATACCACCCCAGAGCTCTTTGTAGAAAACCCCACCTATATTAATGTAAAGAATTGCCCTGTGTTCCATCTAAGGGAAGGGGAGGGGATTGTTATAAAGACCACTACCAACTCACCCAGTCTGAAGTATAAGCTATGCAAGGGTATATTGGGTATGCCTGCTCTTGATAAAAGGGAAGGAGGAGAGTCCTATTACTTTAAACCCTTTTCAGATTATCAGCTTTATATAGTAAGGGCAGAGTCTGAGGATGGAAAGGAAGGATGGTTCTATACCTATGCCACGACCTCAAAGATAGCTGTGGATGGAGATAAGAAGGATTGGGAAAGGGCAGGGCTGAAGCCTATCGCCTATGACCCACCTGACTTTACTACCGAGGATTATGAGATTAAGAACCTCTATCTCACAAATGATGAAAATCGGTGGTATTTTGGCTTCGATGCCCTCACCCATACCTTCTGGACTACATACCTGCTTGCAATCGATTATAAGGAAGGTGGATATCAGGGTAAAGAGGGAGAGACTCAGGATGCTTTTAATACCTGGGTAGCCTTTGGGAAATCACACCCCATAGACTGTGAGATAGGGTTGAGCATCTATCTGAATGATAATAGAGCCTATGGATGGCTCATACCCTGGGATGAGGCTAATGAGAAGTGGGCTTCCTGGGATAAATGGATATTCTTTCCCGACTCCGGATGTATACTGGCTTATGACTCCACTACTAAATTTATAGAGCTGGGAATACCAACAGAGATATTCAATAATTCTAATATTTTAAACATCTCTCTGTTCTCAGCAGGTTATGATACCCTCTCAAGAGAGTATTCTCCTGCCTTAGATGCAGCCCCTACTGACCCTGCTACCTATACCTCTCCCTGTTTTGGGAAGGAATATGCCAACACTATAACCCAATTCGCAAAGGTGGAGTTTGATTCAGTAAGAGCAGGGATATCATCAGAGCCTCCTCTTTCAAAATTCCGATTGACTACCCATCCCAACCCTTTAACAGGTTTTGCCTCCATCACATTTGAGCTCCCTGAGAGAACATGGATATCCCTTAAGGTCTATGATATTACAGGTAGACTCAGAAAAACTCTAATATCAGAGGAGAGGGGAGCCGGGGTCTATGCCTTGAGGTGGGATGCCACATCTCTTCCCCCAGGCATCTATTTTTATAGACTGGAGAGTAAAAAGGGGAGCATTACAAAAAAGGTAATATTAGTAAGATAATCCGTCTATAAGGATAATCTTCTTGGTAATTCTATAACCCTTACTCTGCAGTTCAAGGAAATAGACCCCGGGGGGTAGTCTTCTGTTCTGATTATCTCTGCCATCCCATACATAAGTCTTGGACTTTTGGCACCTGGTCTTGGTGAAAACCTTTACCGGTTCTCCACAGGCATTATAAATCCTTAAGGAGACCTCACTCTGAAGAGGCAACCGATAACTGATGACTGTTTTAAGACTGAAGGGGTTAGGCAAAATCTCTATATCACCAGCCTGAGAGTGGGAAGGTTCTTCTATTCCTGGACCATAATACTCAAGGATAGAGAGCCCTCCGTACTCATCTGCTATATAGATATATCTATCGGTTATTGCCAGCTCCTTAGCATTACCTTCTGTATCATAATAACCCATCTCTACGGGGTTTCTTGGTTTCCCAACCCCTACCATTCTCAAACCCTTAGGTCCGTCAGCCACATATGCACAATTCTTAGAGAGCTTGACTCTATAAGCATAACCAGGTGTATCCCAATAACTTACTTCCTTGGGTGATGAAGGGTTTGATACATCTATTATTCTAAGACCTTCGTAAAAATCGGCTACATAGGCATAATTTTTAGAGACTACCACCCCATAAGCATATCCTGGCGTATCATAATAACCCACCTCTTTTGGGGATATAGGGTTCGATATATCTATCACTCTTAAACCAGCATGCTGGTTTACAAGATAGGCATAATTACCTGATACTGTTACTCCATATGCAGAGCCAGGGGTATTACAATGACCCACCTCTTTGGGAGAGGAGGGGTTTGATATATCTATCACCCTTAAGCCCTGACTCTTGGCTGCCACATAGGCATAATTTCCAGAGAGAGCCACTCCACGAGCCGCATCAGGGACCTCACAATAGCCCATTATTCTTGGAGAATAGGGGTTTGATACATTTATTATACCTAAGCCTGCACCCCCATCTGCAGTATAGAGATAAGGTGGTGAGAGATAGAGTTCCCTTGACTCTCCCTTGGTATCCACTCTTGATATTTCCTGAATTGATGAGGGGTTAGAGACATTTAAGATAATGATACTACCACTGGAACCTAAATATACGAGAGTATCCTCTACTGCTACAGCATCCACTGTATAGGTCGTGCATCTACCCACACATCTAATATTCAGGCTATCAGCAGATACAAATAGAAAGGAGAGGGATAGAAATAGATTTACCATGAGGCTCTGGACACCAGCGGAGCTGGGGGACAGGGATTCGAACCCCGATTAACTGATCCAGAGTCAGTCGTCCTGCCAGTTAGACGATCCCCCATCTCTTATAAATATAGAGGGGAATCGCCTCAAGTCAAGGACTTATTAAGACCCTCAGGTCTTGACAATTCCTTAAAATTCTTTAACCTATGAAAGGAGGCTCTAATGTGGGATAAGAAGAGTAGATATGAGAAGAAACTGGCACGGGGCGAAGTCCTTTTCAGAGAAGGAGATAAAGGGGAGGAGATGTATCTTATAAGATCAGGGAAGATTAAACTCTCCAAGGGTTCAGAAGAAGAGGAGAGAATAGTTGCCATCCTTAAAGATGGTGACTTCTTTGGGGAGATGGCTCTTATTGATGGAAGCCCAAGGGCTACTACAGCCACAGCCATTGAGGAGACTTCTCTTATGGTCATTGATAAGGAGTCCTTTCGTGCCAGAATAGGTGAAAATCCTCTGTTTGAGTATATTATTCATACCCTTACCAAACGCCTAAGAGCAGCCAATGAGAAGATTAGATACCTTATGATTCGGAATGATGAGCGCAGAGTAATTTCTTATATCTTAGCCAGAGCTAAGGAAGAAGGTATCCCAAGAGAGAAGGGGGTAGAACTCTTAGAGAGTTTTAGTTACGATAACCTTGCAGATATTACAGGGGTATCTGCCCCAAAGGTAGAGGAGTATCTGAAGAGATTGATGGACGTTGGGCTTATATCTATAGAAGGAGATAGACTCATAGTCCACTCTATCCCTGATTTAGAGGAGTATATAGAGTATATAGCCCTACGAGATAAGTTCGGAAAGAAGGGGTAGAACCCTTAAAATAGAGATGGTAGAGAAGATAAAAGAGATCAAGAAGAGAGTCTACGAATTAGAAAGACTTATCTCCAGTCCAGAGGTAATTAGAGACCTTCCCAGACTCAATAGACTCCAGCAGGAGTATGCAAGACTCTCAGAGATTGTGGCAGTATCAGAAGAGTATAATAAGATAAGGGATGAGATTGAGAAGACCAAAAAACTCCTTGAAGATTCAGAACTTAGAGAACTCGCTCTGAAGGAGCTTGAACTCTTAAGAGAGAAAGAGAAGGAGAGCGAGGAGAAATTGAGGAGGAGTCTCTTGCCTCAGAACCCTGATTGGTCAAAGGACTGTATTGTAGAGATAAGGGCAGCAGCTGGTGGAGAGGAGGCATCCCTCTTCGCTGCCGACCTTTTCAGGATGTATTCTAAATATATAGCAAAGAAGGGATGGCGGATAGAGGTCTTATCTACCAGACCTACAGGTCTTGGTGGATTTAAAGAGGTTATCTTCTCTGTTCAAGGAGATTCCCCTTATAAATGGTTGAGATTTGAAAGAGGGGTCCATAGAGTCCAGAGGGTGCCAAAGACCGAAGCCTATGGAAGAGTTCATACATCCACCGTAACTGTTGCAGTCTTGCCTGAAGCTACCCCTGTAGAAGTGAAGATAGACCCTTCTCAACTAAGAATAGAGGTATTCAGGGCATCAGGTCATGGAGGTCAGCATGTAAATGTTACAGACTCAGCAGTCAGGATTACTCATCTCCCTACAGGTATAGTGGTCAGCTGTCAGGATGAACGCTCCCAGCACCAGAATAGAGCCAAGGCTATGAGGATACTCAGGTCAAGGCTGTTGGATTTAAGAAAGAGAGAGAAAGAGAGAGAGATTGCAGAGTCCCGCAAAACTCAAATAGGGACAGGAGAGAGGGCAGAGAAGATAAGAACCTATAACTTTCCCCAGAATAGAGTCACTGACCATAGAATAGGTCTCACCCTCCATAATTTAGAAGAGGTGCTGGATGGAGACTTAGAACCCATTCTCTCTTCTCTTTTAGAAAAGGAGGCAGAGGAATTTTTGAAAAGGGATGAGGGTGAGAGAGCTTCTTGAAACTACAAAAGGGAGACTCCCCCTTTATGAGTTGGAGGTTATCCTCTCCTCTTTATTAGGGAAAGAGAGATATGAGCTATATACCGAACCTATAGATACCTCGGACCATCTTCTTAAGGAATTTCTGAGAATCGTAAGTATTAGAGAAAAGGGATTTCCCCTTCAGTATCTTCTGAAATCTGCCCCCTTTAGAGACCTCTCTCTCTTTATTGATGAAAGGGTATTTATCCCCAGACCTGAAACAGAGGAGCTTATAGAGAAGATAATCTTTTTAGGTCTGAAACCAAAGCTAATAGTTGATATAGGAACAGGCTCTGGAAATATAGCCATCGCTCTTGCAAGGCTATATAAAGAGGCGAGGATAATTGCTACCGATATCTCAAAAGATGCCTTAAGAGTGGCTGAGATAAATATTAGAAGATATGGATTAGACTCAAGGATAGAACCCATCTTAATAGACCTCTCCCCCTCTGATATAGAGGCAGATTTAATCATCTCCAATCCACCCTATATAAGGACATCCGAAATTAGCACCCTCCCCTTATCTGTAAAGTATGAACCAAGGATAGCCTTGGATGGTGGAGAGGATGGTCTATCCCTCATAAAGAGGATAATCCTTAAGGCCCCAAAACTCCTTAAAAAGGGAGGGGTTCTGGCTCTGGAGATATCACCAGACCTAAAAGCCGGTATAGAGAAGACTGTCCCTCTTGAATTTGAGAATCTCTTATTTGAAAAGGACCTGAGAGGGGTATATAGGTTCTGTCTCCTATTTAGATGAAGATAGGTATAATCATCAATGAGAAGAAACCGAATGCAAAACCATTCTTAGAAAATCTATTGAGGGAATTAAGGAAGAGGGGTATAACCCCCCTTTTAGAGAAGAGAGCTATTGACTCTCTGAGGGTGGGTAAATTTCCTCCCCTTACTAATGAATCTATCCCTAAAACAGAGTTAATCCTGGCTCTTGGCGGAGACGGGACCCTTCTGAAGACAGCGGGTATAGTAGGAGATAAAGGGATTCCTATAATGGGAATAAACCTGGGTGGTCTGGGTTTCTTGACAGGATTCTCTACTGATGAAGCTATAAAAGCGATAGATGATTTTCTTAAACACGATTATAAGGAAGAGGAGAGGATGGTTTTAAAGGCAGAGATAGGTGAGGACTCTTTCTTTGCCCTAAATGACTTCACTGTATCCTTGGGTCCATCCAGGAGAATCATTGAACTCACCCTCTATGTAGAGAGTGAGTATGTCTGCAAATTCGTTGCCGATGGGGTTATAGTAGCTACCCCTACGGGTTCTACTGCCTACTCCTTAGCTGCTGGAGGACCCATCCTCTATCCTATAATGGAAGCGATTATTGTGGCCCCTATCTGCCCCCATGCCCTATCCATCCGTCCCCTGGTATTCTCTAAGGATATGAAGGTCTATATAGAGGTGGGTGCAAAGAGTCCGGAGGTCTTTTTGACCATAGATGGTCAATCCCAGAGACCACTCTCCCCTAAGGATAGGATCTCCTTCTCTATGGCTGAATATAAGATGAGGCTGATTATGCCCAAAGAAAAGCCCTTCTATACTATCCTAAGAAGGAAATTGAAATGGGGAACAAGGGGAGATGATTAAGGAGTTCCATATTAAGAACTATGCCCTGATTGATGATTTGAGAGTAGACCCCAACCACGGACTCTGCATCCTCACAGGTGAGACAGGGGCAGGTAAGTCCATAATCATAGGGGCTCTTGGTGCCCTCTTGGGAGAGAAGGTGGATAAGGAGTCTATAAGGGCAGGCACATCCTCCATTACTGTTGAGGGAAGATTCTCTACAAGACTGAAGAAGATAGAAGAATTCTTGGAGAGGATAGGGATAGAACCCCAGGAGGAGATTATTGTCAGGAGAAGGATTCTAAAGAATGGGAAGAGCATGAATTATATAAATGACTCCCAGGTCAGCCTCAATACTTTAAAGAAGTTGGGAGACCTGCTCGTGGATATCCATGGACAACACCAGCACCAATCCCTCCTCAATACAGACCTCCACCTTGAACTCCTGGATAGATTCTTAGGACTTCAAACACTCAGGGATGAATTAAAGAAACATTACAAAAAATTTCTATCCTTAAGAGAGGATTTTTCAAGATTGATAGAGGATGTAAAGAGGAGAAAGGAGAAGAGGGACCTATACCAATTCCAGATAGAGGAGATAGATAAGGCAAACCTGAAACTGGGGGAATTGGAAGAACTCTTAAACGAGAAGAAACTTTTAGAAACAGCAGAGAAGAGATATCTCCTCATAGGAGAATTAAGGGAGCTCTTATCTGAGAAGGATAACTCAGCCCTCCAGCTCCTCCAGGAGTCTGAAAATAGACTTGAAGAGCTATCAAAAATCGATAAGGGTCTAAAATCTCAACTCGATGCCTTAAGGAATGCCTCAGTAATTACTGAGGATGTCTGGAGGTATCTGGTGGACTATCAGGAGAGGATTGAATTCTCTCAAGAGAGGCTGGAAGAGGTAAATCAGAGACTCTATCTTTTGGATAACTTAAAGAAGAAATACGGCAATACAATCGAAGAGATTCTCTCATATAGAGAGAGGATAGAGAAGGAGTTATCATCCCTGCAGATAGATGAGGAGAATATTGAGAAGCTAAAGGAGGAGATGAATGGGGAGATAGAAAAGTCCATTAGACTGGCAGAAGAGCTTTCAGAGAGGAGGAGGAAGGGAAAGGAGAGACTTGAGAAGAGGATTGGAGGGGTATTGAAGACCCTTGGGATGCCTGCCTCAGAATTTTTAGTGGATATATCTCATAAAGAGGACCCCTCTGGTCTATTCCATAAGGATGGGAAGACCTACCACTTAGATGAGAGAGGGATAGATAGGGTGGAGTTCTTCTTCTCTGCCAATCCTGGAGAACCACCAAGACCTTTAAGAAAGGTTGCCTCTGGTGGTGAACTCTCAAGGATTATGCTTGCCATAAAATCTGTGCTTTTAGAGGTGGATGAGATCCCTATTATGGTTTTTGATGAGATAGACTCAGGTATTGGTGGAAGGATAGCTGAAGCGGTGGGTAAGAAGCTCTCTCTCTTAGGGAGATATCGCCAGATCCTCTGTATCACTCACCTTCCCCAGATAGCCAAATATGCTAATGTCCATTACAAGGTCTATAAAGAGACAAAAGGGGGGAGAACCTTTACTAAGCTTGAGAAACTATCTAAGAAGAAGAGAGTAGAGGAACTTGCAAGGATGCTCTCCGGAGAGAGAATAACCCCAACTACCCTTAAACATGCCCAGGAGCTATTAGATGGAGTTCAGTAAGTTTAAGGGGTTGGTTCTTGATAGACCTGTAACCTTCCCCAATTTCCTATCTCTATCAAGACTCATTATCCTTCCCTTTGTAATCCTATTTCTTGTAACCCATAAAGAGATAATAGCCCTCTCCTTAATGGGTCTCGCCTGGGTGACAGATGTTCTGGATGGTTTTCTTGCTCGTAAGTGGAATCAGGTGTCCAACCTCGGCAAGATAATAGACCCTTTAACAGACAAACTCTTTGTAGGGACTGTTGCTATTGTCCTTTTCTTTACAAGAGGTCTCCCCCTCTGGATAGTCCTATTCATCATTGGAAGGGATGCAGCCATTGTCTTCGGAAGTCCATTTTTTATAAACAGATTTGCGGATATCCCCTCTTCAAATCTCATAGGTAAGATAACAGGTTTCTCCTTTGCAGTTCTCCTCACTGTCTATACCTTAGGATTAAAGAAATTCTATACCCCTGTCCTCTATGCAGTGGTTCTGTTAATCTTTCTATCTGCCTTAAGCTATGCCCTAAGATTCTTTAAAAAGAGATGAAGATTCCTTTTACAAAGTGTTCGGGTTGTGGAAATGATTTCATCATTGTTGATAATAGAGAAGGTCTACTTTCTAAGATAGACATCCCCTATTTTGCAAAGTTAGTATGCAGGAGGAGAGACTCCATAGGAGCTGATGGGGTATTGATAATGGAGAAGGATAGAGAATTCCCCTTTCTTATGAGATACTTCAATAAAGATGGTAGCAGGGCTGAATTCTGTGGGAATGGAGCAAGATGTATAGCCTTTTATTCCTATAAGAATAATATAACCCCCAATAGTTTCTCCTTCCGCTCTGAGGCAGGTATACACAGGGCACTCATAAAAGATAAGGTAAGCATATCCCTCCCATCTCCTCAGGAGATAAGACTCAATTTAGAACCTAAGGAGTTCGCCTATCCCATTCACTATATCAAAGTTCTTGTTCCCCATTCAGTGGTCTTTTCAAAAGGGGAAGATATATTGGATTTAGGCAAAAGGATAAGGTTCCATCCTAAGTTCCAGCCTGAGGGGACTAATGTAGACTTTGTAGAACTCGCAGGTCCCTCTATTTTAAAAATCCGCACCTATGAGAGGGGGGTAGAAGGGGAGACTCCATCCTGTGGAACAGGGGCTGTGGCGTCCTCTATAATAGCCTTTTTATTAAAAAGGGCTACCCCTCCTGTCAGATGTAAATTCAAAGGGGGTGAACTTATTGTCCGATTCTCTCAGGATTTAGGAGAGGTATGGCTTGAGGGTGATACAGAATTGACCTTTAAGGGGGAGGTGGAGTATAAAGAGGATATCCCCTGATAGCTCTATCTCCCCATATAATTATAAATTATTTTTGAGGGAAACAGACTTGACAAAATATAATTTTATCCTATTCTATAAATAGAAAGGGGGTATAATGAAAAGAAGGAAGAGAAGACAAAATAGAGACAAGGAGATTAAAAAGGGGATGTTCGTAGTAGCAGATGGTCATATGGATTTTGCGAGTTTTACAGAATCTCAAAAGCAGAAATTCCTGACACTCCATCCCCCTGTGTTAGAAGAGAAGAAAAGAAAATCTCAAAAGATTTTAACACAATAAGGCTACTTCTTGCGAGAAGAATTCTGGAAAAAAGAGGAATTCTGGTGGTATATTATTATAGCTATTGGAACATACTACCTCTCTCGTATTCCAATGAGTGGGGTAATAGGCTATATAATTCCAGCAGTTCCTCTAACAGTTGCTTTTATTATAATTATAAGAATTAGAAAAAAGAGAAGAGAAAGAGAGAAGAAGTATATACCTTCTAAAGACCCTCGCGCTGTTATACCTACGATTTTAGAGAATCTGCTCTCCGAAGTTAAGCGAGTTATCAATAATCCGACCATCCCTTTAAGAGCGAATGTAATGTTACCCCGAGGTAATAAACTATATATTGAATATTCTGTAAATATGGAAGATGCCCCTGATTTGAATATGGCTTTAGATAAAGGGGTAGGATGCGCGGGAACAGCTTGGGAGATAGGAAAGATGGTTTATGGAGACCTTACTATAGGACGCCCTCAAAATTGGGGTCTTTCTAAAAAGCAAACAGAGATGACTAAACTATTAAAAAGTATTCTAAGTGTCCCCATTATAGCCAAGGGAAGAGTTATCGGTGTTTTAAACTTAGACAGCACAGAGCCTATCTATAAAGTAAAATTCGATAGAAGAGGAGTTCAAAGAATTGTAGCAAAAACTGCCTTACTCATAGGGGAGGAGCTCCTTAAATTTACGGTTCACAGAAAGGGGAAGGCTTGAGATTAAAGATGAAGAGGATAGAGGTTAAGGTGATTCCTAATGCTAAGAAGAATGAGATAAAAGAAGAAGAAAGATTTCTTAAGGTCTATCTTACTGCACCAAGGGAAAAAGGGAGGGCAAATAGAGCACTCATCTCACTTCTCTCAAAACATTTCAAGTTAAGAAAGGGAGAGATAAGAATCATCTCAGGGGAGAGGTCAACAAGAAAGGTCGTGGAGATAGGATAGAATTTTTACCTGCAGAATAGTGACCATCCTGATTCTGGATGTCAAAGCGTTTACTCTTGCTCCAAGAACCCCTGTGGTTGCAACTTCAAAATAGCAACTTTTGTTTCAACTTTAATTTCGCAACTTTCAGGGTAGGGAATAAGGAAGACTCTATTGAGGAAGGAGCTGAAGAGGAGTTACAATCTAAAGCTGTGACGACAGAATCTTCCTCTAAATTAATCTTTTTTATAAAAAGAGAGGATTTGGGGGAGAACCTTAG